>CAYLSF010001066.1:0-3074 GCA_964385675.1 uncultured Saprospiraceae bacterium | reverse complement strand
ATTCTCAATTCAAATCCTCCTCCGTCACCAATCGAACACTAGGTGAAAGTCGATACTGCTCCGCATACTTAATCCGTTCTCGTTGATAATGTTGAATCACAGATTCGGTATTGCCAGCCATAAAGACAAAAATAAAATCAGATATATGACTAATATTAGGATTTTGAATAAATTCTAAAATGGTATCGTACCGATGTGGTTCATTGATATATAGTGCTGTACCTCGCTGTTGAATACCACCCGGTAACTCATACTGTAAAGCATAAGCCGTTAAGTCTGTTCCTGCGATGGTGTCTCCAACCTTGTAACCTAAGTTTTTGATATAATTGATAAATGCGACTTCTAATTGATTATTGGTGCTAGAAGTATTTGAGGTAGTGGCTTTTTTAGACCATTGAGGAAAATGAGTAAAAATATGCTGTAACATATTTTGTACAATAGTTTCTACCGTGCCATTGGCATCAATATGAATAATATGATGGTTTTTTTGCTCCAAATAGGTTGCGGCATCTAAGTATTTTTGTCGAGTTGAATCTAAGTTGGTTTCAAATAATTCTCTGGGTTGATTGCGTTTATTCATGCGCTCGTAGCAAACTTCGTTACTCACATTAAAGAAGAAAATTAAATCAGGTTTGCGAGCATATTTATTGATGTCCATGATTTCATCAAAATCGATATTTTCATTGGACTGATAGACCAGAGAAGATAAATAATATCGATCACACAAAATGATATTTCCTTGTTCCATCCAAGGGTTTATTGTTCTTTGACCATGATCCAACCGATTTAAAGCAAAAGCTAACCGTAAAGTTTCCGCAGGAACATTGGTTATCTTTTTAGTTAAGACTTGTCGAATATATAAACCTGAAGTGGAAGGGTCATGTGGTTCATAAGTCATTTTAACTTGGTTGGGATGTAGAGTATTTAAAACTTTGGCTAATGCCCTAGAAGCCGTACTCTTTCCTGAACCATCTAAACCTTCTATTACTATAAATATAGATTCTTTCATTTTTTTAGTGATTGGTGATCGGTAATTAGTGACTGGTGACTGGAGCACCTCATTCACTACGACATTTAATCAATGAGACAAAAATAGGGATTAAAATCTTACGCCTTATATTCTATACCTTATACCTCGTATAAAAAACTTGCATCAAAGAATAATTAACTGTAATATGAATCAATTTTGAGAAAAAGACATTCATAGTTTTATCCAATCACTAAGTGATATAGGATTGTATTAGAATTGGATGATAATAATTCGTAGCACGCAACTGATATGAACGAAGTTTCCACTAAAAAACGATCATTTTTCCGCCGCCTTTTACGGGTGTTAGTGGGATTGTTTATCGTTTTGATAGTTGGATTAGGGATTGGATGGTATTTCTTGAATCAATATTTAGAATCGGATAAACTTAAAGTTTTAGAGGATCTAGACTTTTTGAATCATGGAAAAATTTCATTTCGCTCTGTGTATTTTGATTGGTTTGAAAATTTTCCGAATTCGACTATTGTCTTTGAAAATGTCAACATCACGGATTCATTATATGCTGTACATCAAAAACCACTTTTAGAAGCAAAAAGCGTACAAGTCAATCTTTCATTTAATCAATGGCGAGAGAAAACACTCATAGTTAAAGAAGTCTTTTTAAAACAAGGAACGATTGATATTTTTAAAATGAAATTGGGGTATAACAATCTCAACCATTTATTGACAACCTCAAATACTTCTAAAGATACGATTCAAAAATCTCCTTCTTTTCAAATTAAAAGTAATCCACTAAAGATTCATTTAGAAAATATTGATTTTCATTATGAAGATTCTATTAAAACAACGGCTGTGCATGGTGTGACGGAAGCATTAATAATGGATTTAGAATTGGGTAGTAATATAGTATCCGTAGATGCCGATATGCAAGTTGTGTTGGAGGAATTGGTATTTAAACGAGAGAAAGGGGCGTATTTACAAAATAGCCAACTAAGTGGACAATTTCAATTGAATTTACAAGATGATATAATTGATATTCCGCCTTTTGATATTCAAATCAATGAGCATCAGTTTAATTTAGGTGGACAAGTTCCAATTGGTAAAAAGGTCGCTCAACAGCCGTTAAATCTAATTTTAAAAAATCAAGAGACAGATTTTAAGACAATCTTACCTTTATTACCCAAGCCATTACAACAAAAAATTAAACCTTATAAAATTGAAGGGCAATTCAAAAGCGAAACAACAATTACGCAATATAAAGGCGTACCTGCCATTGTGGATATTGATTTTGAAATGCCAAATAATACAGTGAAAGTTAAGCAGTATGATTTAACTCATGTAAAAGCAAGAGGGCGATTGGTGAATCGGTTATATGATGATGATCGCTTATTTCGAGAGGGAAAAAAGAATTTGAGGATTGAATTGGAGCAAATAGAATTGGAGTATCATAAAATGAAAATAGAGGCGGAAAATGTGTTGATTACAGACACGCCAACTCAAAAAGCATGGCTAAAAACAGCAGCTAAAGTAACCGGAAAAGCGAAGAGTTTGAGTGATTGGTTTCAAGAGGGAACATATCTTTTTAAAAAGGGAGAGTTTGAATTGGAAGCCAATGTAGAAGCCTCTTTAAATGATTTTGAGCAAATGCTAAAATCTTGCACGGGCGATATGCAAATGACAAATTTAGCCGTCTTGTATCGACCTGCGGATGTGGTGTTACCTATTGAACAATTAGATTTATATAAAGAAATTGGTACAGCTCAATTTTCTTTATTAAGCGGTTTGTTTTCAGACAATAGACAAATAAAATTAGATGGAAGTCTTACGAATTTTGCTGCCATCTTATTGGATATAGAAGGCACTAGAACGACAAGTCAAGTGAATTTGGAAGCAGGACGACTCGGATGGACGGATTTTATTGAGTTATTCGGGGTATCTGATGAAGTTGCAACTACGGATACAAGAACAGAACAAGACAAGAAAAATTCCATGAAAGCCGCCATTCAAGGTATTGAATATAATTTTAATCCAAGTATTTCCATTGCTATTGATACGTCTAGTTTTTATGATTGGGTAGAATTTTATA
>CAYLSF010001065.1:0-3077 GCA_964385675.1 uncultured Saprospiraceae bacterium | reverse complement strand
TAACCAATGGTAGATGATTCGATTAAAGTGGAAGTGAATCCCGCGGATGTCAAAATGGAAACCTTTAGAGCAAGCGGTGCAGGTGGTCAGCACGTAAATAAAACGGATTCTGCGGTGCGATTACGACATTTGCCTACAGGAATTGCCGTAGAATGTCAAGAAGAACGCTCTCAGCACCTCAATCGTGAAAAAGCCATGAAGATGCTTCAATCTCGACTCTACCAAATCGAATTGGAAAAACGCAATGCAGAACGAGATAAAGTAGAAGCTTCTAAACAAAAAATTGAATGGGGGTCACAAATTCGTAATTACGTCCTACATCCCTATAAAATGGTAAAAGATGTGCGTACAGGTCATGAAACCTCTCAAGCACAAGGCGTTTTAGATGGGAATCTAGATGATTTTTTGAAGGCGTTTTTGATGAAGAAGAAGTAGATATGATTGATAAAAATAATAAATTGTAATTTAAATGTATCCTAATAATATTAGGATACATTATCTACACCATCCGTTTATAATCCTTCCATAATCGCTGCATTCTCTTGTCTCTAAATCTTTCAAGATTATCATAATCACCTAATATAATTGTATGACGTCCTCCTCTACTTTGTATTGCTAGGTCATACCGTCCTTGAAATATATTCTCCTTAATTAACCAAATGAACTTCCTATTTTCAACATATACTTTTGCTTTATAATAACTCAATAACGTATAAAATTCCTTTTTAGATAATTGCTCGTCAAACTTATCCTTATCCAAATAGTCATAATACATCCACTCTATGTCTTTTAAACTTTCAGGCGTATAATCTAATTTTCGATTAGGATATTGCCGATTTAATAGCACGACTTTGGCTAATATTTTATCTCTTAACTCCAACCAAAAGGCTGTGGCTTTTTCC
Source organism: uncultured Saprospiraceae bacterium (assembly GCA_964385675.1). Classification (GTDB taxonomy): domain Bacteria; phylum Bacteroidota; class Bacteroidia; order Chitinophagales; family Saprospiraceae; genus CAYLSF01. The sequence continues at coordinate 2,175 of CAYLSF010001065.1, read as the reverse complement.
TTATTACTCAAGATTGGATGTTTAGGCTGATGCTCAAAATATGCTGTTGTCACTTCATTACTCGCATAATACCCTTTTTTAAAATCATAATTTTCATCACTTATCCATTGTTCACATTGACTATCCCAACCGTCAAAGCCTTTATCCTTCAATATTTGTATAATCAATTTAACATAAAAAGCCAAAGACTGCCCTCCTACCCTATCTTAACCATAAGAAATACTTAGACCAATTTGCGTTTTATAAAATCCAATTTGACAAAAAGAAAAAGTCAATTCAGCTTGTTGAGATGTTTGATAGACCTGAACCGTTGATTCTAACGCCTTCAAGTTAGCCAATAATTCGTCTCGCGCTTTAATAAAAATGCGATCTTTTCTCGTAACGCCTTCCCCTTCTAAAAAACGTTCTTGCTCTTCAATAGAACCTCTTTTGTACTTAAAAAATATAATAGTGTAACTCATAATTCAACTTGATTACTTTTTAACCTAATACATCTCCAAGAAAAAACTGGACTGATATCGTTTTATAAATTCATGTTGTGCTTTGGTTAAAAAAGCACCTTATATTAGTTCAATACAATTTTTCAATCTAAGAAATTTCTATTACAGTAAAAAAAAAGAGCATTACAATAAACTATTTGCGTATAATTTAAATAAAACCTATATTTGTATTCAATATTTAGTGAAAGTATTAACTATCTATCATCAAAACGAAAACAGTATGCCAGATTCATTTAACAACTTGGATAAATACATCCAAAAACTTCTGGAGATTCAAGATAAAAAAGAGCAAGAGAAGATTACAGAACAGCAGATGAAGGAAATTGCCGCGGAGATGGGGTTGTCTGATATGAACTGGCAAGAAGTACAAAATTATGCGAAAGAGCATTTTACAAGGGGGAATGGTTATGCTAAGTATAAAAACTGGACGGATGCGATATACGAATTTGAGCAGTCCAAAGCTATTATGCCGAATAATGTTGAATTATGTTATGCATTAGCCAACGCACATTATCAGAAATGGTTGAACAAAGGAGATAATTACGATAAGGATAAAGCTCAAAAATATGCCTTAAAATGCCTTCGACTCAATCCTGAATATGATGATGCTTTTAAACTCATCACACAATTAAAAACCAAACGTTGGTTGGGCATGGATATTCAGCAATGGCAATGGATAGGAATTTCAGCTTTGCTATTAGTCATTCTAACAGGATATTGGTTGTATCCTTCAGAAATGCCTGTACGGGAACCGATTATACAAAACACACCTCCTGTTACAACAACTACAGATAATAGTATCAATACAAACACAACGGCAACAACCGCTAACAATACTACTACTACAGTAACGTATGATGGCATCCCGATAGAGTTTAAAGGCAAAGAATTGGAGCGTTTTGAAATCGAAATAGATGAACAAGATTTTTCATCATACAGCAGCAATGCCAACTACACGGTTTCGGGATATTTTAAAGCACCAAAGCACGATGTTTTAAATCTAAAAATCAAAGTAACCATATTCAATAACAAAGGAGAAATCATCAATGAAGCCTTAGATGATGCGTTGAAGAAGGATTATCATCCGATTGCGAGGGCTGGAGATAATATTCCTTTTCATGTGAATATTTATGGTAGTTACATCAATCCACCTCCTTTATCAAAAGTTACGATTGATTTATTGACTGTAGAAACCGAAGAACCACCGAGTCGATATGAAGCGTCTGATAAAGTCAAAGTCAGATTTGAGCCTAAACGTCCTAAAAATGTTGACATCTCCGTTTTAGCTCGAAAAAACTTACAAACCTTCAGCAAGTACCTAAAACGAATAGAACAAAAAAATACTTTTGAAATCAAGAATACAGGTAATGTGGTGATAAAACAGATGAAAGGTAGAGTCGATTGGTACGATAACAATGGTCAAGTGTTTTCATCTAGCGATGCCGATTTAATTTATAATTTTTTGCCCTCATTGGGTCGTAATGAAACTAGAGTCACTCGATTTGAAGGCAATGCAGAAGGTCTAAAACCTGAAAATGTGGATTATTATGAGCTAGTGATTACCGAGGTGGACTTTTAGAAAACGGTGAATGGTAAGTTATTCATTATCAAACAAATACACCAATTATCAATTATCAATTATCAATTATCAATTATCAATTATCAATTATCAATT
>CAYLSF010001064.1:0-3077 GCA_964385675.1 uncultured Saprospiraceae bacterium | reverse complement strand
ATTCGATTTGATATAAGTGGAAATGAAATTTTTAGAATATCGAAAAATACAAATGGTATTACTCTATTTGAAGCACCTTCGAGTGGTGCAAATTCTACGGTATTCGGTCAACACGCTGGCGAATCGCTCAATGGCGGTCAGTCAAATACTTTTTTGGGAAAAAATGCAGGGCAATATAATACTTCTGGTTTCGATAATACATTTGTTGGAAGGTTTGCAGGTAGAGATAATGAAACGGGTAAGAATAACGTCTATCTAGGTCGCTCATCTGGCTCTTCGGCAAAAGGTGATGATAATGTATTTTTAGGTGAAGCAACAGGATTCAACAATCTAACAGGTAGCGGTAATGTATTTTTAGGAAAAAATGCAGGTTACAACGAAACAGGTAGTAACAAACTCTATATTGAAAATTCTACCTCTGCTACACCTTTAGTTTACGGTGAGTTTAACAGTAACCTATTCCGCATTAACGGTACTCTAAATATTAACAATGCATTTTCTTTTCCAACTACTGATGGTACAAATGGACAAGTTTTAGAAACAGATGGAAGTGGAAATCTTTCTTGGACAACTTTGACAGATAGTGATAATCAAACGCTTTCTTTAGCAATGAATACATTGAGTTTAACCAATGGTGGTTCGGTAGATTTGAGTAGTTATGATAATGATAAAACAACTGTGGTACAAGACGCAGATAACGACACCAAAATCCAAGTAGAAGAAAGTGCGGATGAAGATATTATTCGATTTGATATAGGTGGGACAGAATATGTACGCTTAAATAACGGTAGAATTGAAATATTCAATACAGGAAGTTCTGTTTTTATTGGAGAAAATGCAGGATTAAATGATGATTTTACAGATAATTTTAATGTTGGAATTGGTTTAAATGCCTTGAAAAGTAATGTCAGCGGATTAAGTAATACTGCTATTGGAGGAGGTAATGTACTACAAGCAAACACAACAGGGGCAAATAATGTGGCAGTAGGTCCCAATGCTGGTTATAATAATACGATAGGTCATAACAATATATTGATAGGTCCACTTGCAGGACTAGGTAATCAAGAAGGTGACTCAAATGTCTTGATAGGTTACCAAGCTGGTGCGGGGACATCAGGTGCAGGGGCACACAATAAGAATAACAATGTAATGATTGGTCATGGAGCAGGAGGTTTGAATCAAGGTGATGGAAATATTTTCTTGGGTTATAGTGCTGCTAGTAATGAATCAGGGAGTAATAAACTTTATATCGAAAACTCTAGCTCAGCTTCTCCGTTGATTTATGGAGAATTTGATAATGACTTACTTCGTATTAATGGTACGTTGAATATCAACAATGCCTTTTCTTTCCCAACGGTTGATGGTACAAACAAGCAAATTTTACAAACAGATGGTAGCGGTAAGCTTTACTGGATAACTTTAACAGACAGTGATAATCAACTACTTTCTTTAGTTACGAATACATTGAGCTTGACGAGTGGTGGTTCGGTAGATTTGAGTAGTTACTTGGATAATACAGATAACCAAACGCTTTCTTTAGCCACGAATACATTGAGTTTGACGAATGGGGGTTCGGTGGATTTAAGTAGTTATTTGGATAATACAGACAATCAAGATTTAACACTTTCTAGTCACACATTGAGTTTAACGAATGATGCTACAACGGTTGATTTGAGTGGCTATTTAGATAATACGGATAACCAAGATTTAACATTAACTAATGATGTTCTTAGTTTGACTAACGATACTTCTACCGTAGATTTATCTATTTACAATAATGATAAAACAACTATCGTCCAAGACGCAGATAATGACACCAAAATCCAAGTCGAAGAAAGTGCAGATGAAGATATTATTCGATTTGATGTAGGAGGTACGCAAGCATTTAGCATTTCAAAAAATACAAATGGAAATACCTTACTTGAAGTGCATAATATAAATGGTAATACTTTATTAGGGCTTAGTGCGGGATTGAATTTAACACAGGCTGGGACTTCAAATACTTTTATCGGTAGCCTAACAGGAGCAGCAAATACATCAGGGCGTTTTAACACATTCATGGGAACTAAGGCTGGAAATGCTCATACGACTGGGACTGCAAACACTTTTCTTGGTTTTCAAGCAGGATTTGCATTTACAGGTCATGACCATTTAAATACCTTGATTGGTTTTAATGTAGGACGTGAAAAAACTTCGGGTAATAGTAATACAATGATTGGTGCAAGAGCAGGCTATAATAATATAGCAGGTGTAGGAAATGTATTTATAGGTTTAGATGCTGGATATAATGAAACTGGAAGTAATAAACTCTACATTGAAAACTCAAATTCTGCATCGCCATTAATTTACGGTGAATTTGACAATAACCTACTTCGCATTAATGGTACGTTAAATATCAACAATGCCTTTTCTTTTCCAATTGCTGATGGTACAGCTAATCAAGTTTTACAAACAAATGGAAGCGGAAGTCTTGCTTGGACAACTTTGACAGATACAGATAATCAAGATTTATCACTTTCTAATCATACTCTAAGTTTAACCAATGACGCTTCTACCGTAGATTTGTCGATTTATAATAATGAGAAAACAACCATCGTACAAGATGCAGACAACGACACCAAAATCCAAGTCGAAGAAAGTGCAGATGAAGATAAAATCCGATTGGATATAGGAGGAAGTGAAAGATTAGTAGTTGAAAATAACCATCTTACACTAATAAAAACAGATAATTCAAGTTCAAATTCTCCTGAATTGCGATTCCAAGGTCAAGGTGCAATTAATAAAATTACTAATACCAACAGACTTTTCATAGGAACACCTAGCGCAGACACCTATACAATGGATTTCTTTGTCAATAATCAAAAAAGTCTCACCCTATGCAATGATAAAAGTGTAAAAATCAGTAATAGCTATGTGTTACCTACTGACCAAGGAAACAGTGGAGAAGTATTAGTCTCAGATGGAAGTGGTAATACCTCTTGGCAAACCGTATCCGTTGGTGTTGGTACAGCCACACAAGTATCAGATACCGACAACGACACCAAAATCCAAGTAGAAGAAAGCGCAGACGAGGATAT
>CAYLSF010001063.1:0-3079 GCA_964385675.1 uncultured Saprospiraceae bacterium | reverse complement strand
ATTAAAGGAAGTCTAATGTCTTTTTATGTCAAAAAGTGTTAACTACTTTTTAGTCGTTTTGATTCATCTCAAAATTCCTCTCTATTTTTCGATATACAGGAATCCAACTCTAAATCATATATTTTATAATCGGATAAGATGTAACGATTTTGAAAGATTTTGTAATGATCTTGATTTGGACTAGAATGATGTCGAAAAGTGAACTGTTTATCATCCTTTAGGATTACTTTTCTTAAATAACCACTATCAACATCTGTCATTGTATATTGATAAAGAAGGTATTTAAAACCATCTTTATCATAATCAGTCTCCCAAACCAATAAATGCATTTGCTTTTGTTCAAATAGGGAACAACCCAATAGGGATACTAAAAAACTAAAGATGATTAAGTTTTTCATTGTGTGAATGATTGAGTGTTTAATAGAATTCAAGATAAAGTTAAGCTTTTTGAGATGGAATTCAAGAATTTTAATAATCAAAAGCCTTTCATACCTCGCTGAAAACCCTTATTTTTAACCCTTATCAGCGAGCTATAAATTAAAATGATGCGAGAACCACTAATTGGCAGGCAAAAAGAACAAACAATACTACGAAAAGCACAACAATCAAATCGAGCAGAAATGATTGCGGTGATAGGGCGTAGAAGGGTTGGAAAGACCTTTTTGGTGCGTTCTTTTTTTGATAATAGATTTGATTTTGAAATTACAGGCATTCAAAATGCGCCTCAAAAAGAACAGTTAATGAACTTTAATAGTCAACTTAATAAGGTCACTGCTACACCTTCAAAACGCTCTCCTAAAAATTGGCTAGAAGCCTTTAATCGCTTGATTCAGCATTTAGAAACCATTGAAACAGATAGAAAAAAGGTCATTTTTTTAGATGAATTACCGTGGCTAGCGACGAATAAATCAGGCTTTTTGAGGGCGTTGGGTTATTTTTGGAATAGTTGGGCAGATCGGCAAAATATTATTGTAGTCATTTGTGGTTCGGCTGCATCATGGATGATTCAGAAAGTAGTGAATCATAAAGGCGGATTGCATAATCGAATTACGAAACGAATATTTTTGAAACCATTTAATCTGCCTGAAACGGAGTTGTTTTTAAAAAGTAGAGGAATCGTACTGGATAGATACCAAATTTTGCAGTTGTATATGGTTATGGGCGGAATTCCGCATTATTTGAGTGAGATAGAAGTCGGGCTGAGTGCCACTCAAAATATAGATGAAATTTGCTTTACAGATAATAGATTGTTGTATGATGAATTTTCAAGGTTATACCCTGCTTTATTTGAAAATTCGGATAATCACATTCTAATTATCAGAGCCTTAGCTCAAAAAAATAATGGACTTACTCGACAAGAAATCATCAAACAAACCAAACTATCAGATGGAGGTGGCTTGAGTAAAGTTTTGGAGGAGTTGGTGGCTTCGGGTTTTATTTCCAAATATTATCCATTCAATGCCAAAAAGCGGAAATTGATTTATCGACTGACGGATGAATATTCCTTGTTTTACTTGTATTTTATTGAAAATAAGATGCACGAAGAGGAACATATTTGGCAAAAGCTAAGTCAGACTCAAAGTTGGAAATCGTGGTCAGGTTATGCCTTTAAAAGTATTTGCTTAAAGCATATTCCTCAAATCAAAAAGCAAATTGGTATTTCGGGTATTTATTCGGAGAGCTCAACTTTTTATAAAAAAGCCACTAAAACGGAAGCAGGTGCTCAAATTGATTTGGTGATTGATAGAAATGATCACGTCATTAATTTATTTGAAATGAAGTTTTACAGTGGGGAATACGTCATTTCAAAAGAGTATGCTCAAAAGCTACGCAAAAAAATGAGTGTGTTCAGAGAAACGACTAAAACCAAAAAACAACTCTTTTATATGATGATAACGAGTTTTGGGTTAAAAAAGAATCAACATAGTATTGGCTTGATTGTAAAGGATTTGACGTTGGATCATTTATTTGAAGGATAGTTGTTCTTCATTGAACTCTATAATGGATAAAAGAAAAGCCCAACCTCTTTGAGACCGAGCTTGTAATTGTTTATTATTTTCTAAATGCTATATGATGACTCTAAATTTAATCTACTTTTGTTAAATACATATCGTCAAATAATTTTGGATCTGCTTTTTTCTTAGAACCTTTTTGCTGATTATAAATTCTCACCATTTTAGGTAAATACTTGTATCCAAAACCTGATTTACCAATTTTTTTATTCAAAACGCTATTGTCAGCCGTTAATGACTTCAATACTTTTTTGTAATTTTTACGCGTAATTTGTTGAAATTCAGCCTCTCCTTCTTTTTCAATGTAGTATTGATGCTCTACCATTTGTCCGATTCTTGCATTTTTTTCAACATAATAGTCATATAAGGTAATACCACCTTCTACTCTAACTTCTGCAAATATTTCTTTAGACCCCATTTTAACAGGAGATTGCTTAGCCGTTCTTTTCTTGAATTGAATCAAAAGCATAGATTTTTCTCCATCTCTATTGTAGCGAGGTACTTCAAAAGAATACCCTTGTAAATCTTTAGGTGTATAAACTGATTTCTTATTGTTCTCATCTTTGAATCGTACTCTCAATTCATTTATAGTAGGTGAACTCACTTTTACTGTACCATAAATAGTATCTTGTTGTGTCGTAATAACGTATCCTTTATAGGTTCTCTTTTTGCTACTATTAGTAGAAGATACTAATGAAAGTGTGAATATTGAAATTAATATGTAGAATGTTAAAGTTTTCATATTTAGGTTGATTTTGTTCTCTTTGAATTAGTTAGTGTTATGCGTAATTCTTAATTACTTTGCATGTTACAATTATGCAGTAATTAACCTAAACGGGTGTTGAAATAAACTCTTTTTTGTGACATTAATTAAATGAAAAATAAATCATCTTCGGGTTTAAAAAACTTTAAATTCAAACACAAAATTTTGTTTTACAAAATATTACACTTTACACAAAAACAAATAATAAATTATAAATTACATTTTTTGTATCATTTGTAAAGTCTAATATTTATAATTAAGCATCAATATTTAATAAAAATGCATAAACATAATAATACCGTAT
>CAYLSF010001062.1:0-3079 GCA_964385675.1 uncultured Saprospiraceae bacterium | reverse complement strand
TGTTTGAACTCTTTGGGGCAGATGGATTTATCGTAGCCACAAAAGTTTTGCCTGTTATTATTTTCTTTTCTACGTTATCGGCATTGTTGTTTCATTTGGGCGTCATGCAATGGTTAGTGAAAATCATAGGTGGAGCATTGCAAAAAGTATTGGGGACATCCAAAGCCGAATCCATGTCTGCTAGTGCGAATATATTCTTAGGCGTTACCGAAGCCCCTTTGGTCATAAAACCCTATTTGAGCAAATTGTCTCAATCTGAATATTTTGCAGTATTGGTCGGTGGAATCGCCTCGATTGCGGGTTCGATGCTATTGGCTTATGCTCAATATGGTGTTAAAATCGACTACTTATTAGCTGCTTCCTTTATGTCTGCCCCTGCTGGATTATTGTTTGCAAAAATTGTATTTCCCGAAACGGAATCTGTAGAGGAGTTGGATAAAACCATAAAAGTAGATGCCAAATTTGATGAGGTGGAAAATGTAGTAGGGGCTGTAGCTTCTGGTGCTTCTTTGGGGTTAACCTTAGCCTTAAATATTGGTGCTATGTTGTTAGCTATTGTAGCCTTAATTGCTTTATGCAATGGTCTATTAGGTTGGGGGGGAAGCTGGTTTGGAGTTGACTTGTCTTTAGATATGATATTGGGTTGGATACTTTCCCCTATTGCTTTTTTGACGGGCGTAGAATGGCAAGAAGCGACTTTTGCAGGTTCCCTTTTAGGACAAAAATTGGTGTTTACAGAATTGATCGCTTATGCAAATCTAATGCCCTACTTAGATGGTGAAGTTTTAACGGCAACAAATACGACTTTAAGTCTTAAAACACAAATCATCTTATCTTTTGCGTTATGTGGTTTTGCTAATTTTATGACCGTAGCCATTGCCGTAGCAGGAATTGGCGGAATGTGTCCTGAACGAAAAAATGAACTCTCTAAAATTGCCATGAAGGCTTTATTGACCGCATTATTAGCCAATTTGATGAATGGAACTTTGGCGGGATTGATTTTGACGGTCTAATAAAACCACAAAAGACACAAAAGAGAATAATAGAAAAATGATTGAAATTCTTTTGTGTCTTTGTGGTTTATTCAAAATTTAAATATTCGTCATCAAAATCTTCATTTCCCCTAAAACAGCCATATCTTCAATAGTAGAAGGTGGATTAAACTCTTTTTTATCCGCAATATATCGCATGATTTTTCTTAAAATTTTACCCGAACGGGTTTTGGGTAATCGTTCTGCAATCATGGCTCTTTTAAAACTAGCAACTGCTCCAATTTTATGTCGTACCATCGCAATCAATTCTTTTTCTAAAACTACTTCCTCAATGGTTACACCCGATTTTAAAACCACAAAACCCACAGGAACTTGTCCTTTTAATTCATTATAAACACCAATAACGGCACATTCCGCTACAGCATCGTGAGAAGCTAAAACTTCTTCCATTTCTGCGGTAGATAATCGGTGTCCTGCTACATTGATTATATCATCAATTCTGCCTGTTATAAATAGATAACCCTCTTCGTCTTTATAGCCACCATCTCCAGAAAAATAATAGCCTTCAAATTGAAATAAATATGAGGATTTAAAACGAGCGGTATCTTGCCAAAGATTAGGCAAACAGCCTGGTGGTAAAGGTAATCGAATCGCAACTGCACCTTCTTCATTTGGGGCGGCAACACTTCCATCCTCCTTTAAAATTTGAATATCAAATCCAAAAGTAGGTAAACCTGCAGAACCTGGTTTAATGGTATTAAGCTGAATACCAGCCATATTTGCAATCATCGGATAGCCAGATTCTGTTTGCCACCAATGATCAATCACAGGAACTTTTAGTAAATCGGTTGCCCAATTATACGTTGCCACATCCGTTCTTTCTCCTGCTAGAAATAGATATTTTAAACTGGAAGTATCATAATTTTGAAGATGCGTAGCGTTGGGATCTTCTTTTTTTATGGCTCTTATGGCAGTCGGTGCTGTAAATAAAACCTTGACTTTATATTCTTCTATAATCCGCCAAAACGTACCCGCATCAGGGGTTTTAATTGGTTTTCCTTCAAATAAAATAGTGGTACAACCTTGAATCAGCGGAGCATACACAATATAAGAATGACCAACCACCCAACCAATGTCTGAGGCTGCCCAATAAACATCACCCGGTTGTGTATCATAAACCCAATCTAAACTATTTTTCATCGCTACGGCATGACCTCCATTTTCTCTAACAATACCTTTGGGCTGTCCTGTTGTACCAGATGTATATAGTATATATAATGGATCGGTCGCATCAACTGCTACATAACTTACAGGTGAAGCTTTTGATACTAAAGTTTCCCAATCATAATCTCTACCTTCTTTTAGGTCGGCTTTGATAATGTCTCGTTGAAAAACGACACAAGCGTTGATTGAATGTGTCGCTTCTTCAATAGCCTCATTAACAATAGGCATATAGGGCACAAGTCGATTGATTTCTTTTCCGCCTGTTGCTGTTAACAATACTTTCGGTTGAGCATCATCAATCCGAATCGCTAATTCATGTGCTGCAAATCCTCCAAATACAACAGAATGAACCGCCCCTAATCTTGCACAAGCCAACATCGCCACAACAGACTCAGGAATCATCGGCATATAAATAATCACTCTATCACCTTTTTCTACCCCTAATGATTGTAATACACCCGCAAAAGTGGCAACTTTATCTAATAGTTCTTTGTAGGTATAGGTCGCTTTAGTATTGGTAACGGGTGAGTCATAAATTAAGGCAATTTGCTCCCCTCGTCCATTGTTCACATGATAGTCTAATGCTAAATAAGACGTATTGAGTTTCCCGTCTTTATACCAACGATATAAATCATTTTCATCTTTGGAAAGTATGAAGTTAGGAAACGTAAACCAATCAATACTATGGGCTTGAGTTTCCCAAAATTTTGCTGGATGCTGAATGCTGTCTTGGTAGGACTGTTGATAATTCATGATTTGATATTTGATTAATGTTTTTGCTATTTAATTTTTTTGACAATTATGTTCCTTCAAATATACAATTTTTTACAAAAATATAAACATATAGATAATTATATGTTTTG
>CAYLSF010001061.1:0-3080 GCA_964385675.1 uncultured Saprospiraceae bacterium | reverse complement strand
GCTCTTGACCAATAATATTATGAATTATTTAATAGATACAAATATCATTGTTACTTACGCTAGAAGTGTAAACTTGGCAAATAAAATTGAATCAAAATTAAATCTTTTTTCACCTTCTAATAATTTGGGAATTTCTGTTGTATCATTAGGAGAATTAAATTCCTTAACTCATCAATTCAACTATGGACTCAAAAGACAAGTAAAAATTCAAAACCTCCTTAATCTTGTTTTAAAGATGGATATCAATATCAAAGCTATCATTGATAAATATGGCGAAATTGATGCTTTTAGTCAAGGCAAATTAAAAGAGAAACCACTGAATATGACGGCTAGGAATATGGGTAAAAATGACCTTTGGATTGCAGCTACAGCTAGTGCTTATGACTTAACGCTGGTTACAATGGATAAAGATTTTCAACATTTAACTCCAGCTTTTCTAAAGTTGAAATATGTGGATATTCGAGATTTTAAATAATCCTCATCTCTTCATTACACTCTTCTTAACCGTCTTCAAAGAAGCAGATTTTTGATTACGCAATTCCACAAAATGAGTCATTGCTTGATATAATTCATCAACTGAGGTTTCAGGTAATCCAATTGTTTTAAAGATTAGTTTATCTAAAGTTTGTCTATCCACTTGACGGACTTCCTCAAAAATAGATAATTGTTCCCGACTTTTTAAGGATTGATATATCGGTTTAAGCGTTTTCCAATAGACTTTAAATAGATTAGGATTGGGTAACCAAGCTTTTTTAACAACATAAACATCTACATCACTTAGTGTTTGAGCACCTGTTAATTGTCTTGAAAATAACTCAATCATCAAGCGAAACAATGTACTATTTAATAATAAGAATAGGATGTTTTGATAAATTTCTTCCTCTGAATTCGTATCAATATAGTAGCTAACTTTATCAATTAAAACTTGTGATTGTCTATTATCAATCAGTCGGTAATACTCCCCTATTTTAGAAGGAAAAATAAAATCACTAATAATCGTCTTATCGCTCAATTTTAAATTAAACCAATCTCGATTCAATGATTTTGATATTCTTGATTTACACGTTGGGCGATTATGTACGTTGAGTGTTTCGGCAGCAATTATATATTCATGTAATTGTGGATATTCAATCTTGATAATAGCTTTTGATTTATCGGTAAACAGCATACAATACTTCAGTTTCTCTTCATCAACTCCTAAATTCTTTGCTTCTTTTTGAGTTTTAAATAAAGGTCGAATCAAAGCATTTTTAAATATATAATGTTGCTGTGTCAATCTTGAATAATAGATACCCTCTTCTTTCCAATTGATGTTTTCTATATGATTAGGAAGATGATATTCCTTTTTTAAAATTGCTATATCTAATCCTTTCGCTTGATGTGATTTATTAATTAAATAAAAGAAATCATTAGCACCTGTTTTAATACCATACTTTACCATAGCAATAGATTCTAGCTGAATTAAGGGAGAATTGACTTGTTGTGTTAAAGTCATAACTTTATGATAAATTAAAGGTGATCTCAAATATTTTGCTCCCCATTTTCCATTTTGATATCGTCCTTTAATTGAATTTTCTGTTCGTATTTGTTCTTGTGTTTTGACTACAACTTGCCAATTTGCATCCTGTGTATTTGATTTACAATTTTCTATTTGATTAGTCAATTGCTCTATTCGTTCAAAACGATTTTCCTCATTTTCTGCCCCAATAAAATGAGTATAAGGTTTAAATAATCGAATAAACTTAACCAAGTTTGTATTTCGCTCTTGCTTGGTAGCACATTTTTCCAAAATCAAAATACAGGTATTCACCGTAGCAGTATTAAAACTTCGTTCTAGCTGTTGCTCAATGATGGTAATGATTTTAAAATGTTGTAATAAAAATTGCTGTAAGGCTGCTCCAAAATTATTATCCATCCAACTTGTAGCAATTACATAACCGAATCGTCCACCTTCTTTTAAAAAGGAAGCAGTATGTATCATGTAATACACATATAAATCACTCTTTAAATCCAATTTTGGCAAGTTCGGATACGCTTGTCGGACTATTTGAATCCAATCTATTTTATTTGGAATTAATTCTTGTCGGATATAGGGCGGATTCCCTATACAAGTATCCATTGTTGGTATTGGTTCGTTTGGTTTAATTTGAACAAAATCTTGTGTTATAATTTGGGGTGATAAATCTTGTTGATTTGGATTTAATGACTGAATATTCAACCGACATAAAAAAGCGGTATATCGCTCTATTTCGATGCCCCACAAACTTTGAATCACTTTCTCGTTTGTCCAACTAGGATGTAAATACTTTAAATACGCATAAACTCGTACTAAGAAATTTCCCGCCCCACAACCACTATCTAAAACGGTTTGAGTATCCTTTTTGATACAAAATACATTAATTATATCTACTTCATTTATATTAGTAAAATGTTGACCACTCTCTTGCTGTTCTTCATTTTGTAAAAAGGTATTGTAAATTATTCCAATGACATCTTGCTGGTTTAATTTTAAACTTTCAATTATTAATATTAACTCTCGTATTACAATTTCAAAATCTTTATGATGCGGTAAATAATCATCAAAAATGGAAGGTTGAAAAACGGTATAGCCTTCTTTATATCCTTGCTCAAATTGCTTAAAAAGCATTGGAGGTTGAACAGAAAAATCAAATTTTAAAATTTCCTTTTGGGATAAAAGATTAGCCATCCATAATTTCAAAAACAATTGATAAGCTATAAATTGGCTTATAATTAAAGTATTTTCAGATCGTGTATTGAAATTATTAGTAAATACTTCTTGTTCTTTTAAGTCCTCTTTTATTTGGTTTTGAATAATGGAATTTTCTTCATTTTCTTGAATAAGAACTTGTTGCACCAATAGTGTAATTTGCTGCAAATGAGTGATTAATTGGTTGATTTTGGTTTGATATATTGTCACAAATAAAAGTAGTTTTTTACCTAAAATAATAACTTTTGCTCAAACTACCCATAATTAATTAAAATCATGTATATCAAATAATTATTATCAGCAATTCTCGGTTTAGAAAAAATTAAATATTATATCAATAGCCCCGTGCTTC
>CAYLSF010001060.1:0-3081 GCA_964385675.1 uncultured Saprospiraceae bacterium | reverse complement strand
AGATTTAGAGGTGAACACTATTCAGGGTAGTGCTAGTGCTTTTGGAAACTCATTGGGTATTTTTGGAAACTTATTATATAAAAATAGAAACCTCAATAGAGGGGCAGAAATTTTTAGTGTTAATCCTGTAGCGGGATTAGAATTTGCATTGGATTCAACCAATCGAATTTTTAATACGATAGATATTCGATTAAATTCGGAAGTTACTTTTCCGAAACAAAATAGAGGGTGGTTTGAAGGGGCAAAACCTAGCATTTCGGCTAACTATGCTTTTGTCCGACGATTCCTTTTTTATACCTATAACTCACTTGCTGCCAATGTAGGGCTAGAATGGGATAAAACTAACCAAAAACACATAGTCAATCCTATATCAATTAATTTTCTAAGCCCTACTATAGATAGTGAATTTCAACCTATACTGGATGGGAGTCAGTTTCTAGCCAATAGTTTTACAGAGCAGTTAATTGTGGGAATTAACCACACTTATACTTATGCAAGTCCCCAAAATCGTCTTAGAGAATCTTATTACTTTCGTTCTAATGCAGAGTTTAGTCCGCCGCAAAATTGGACGATTTTCAATGGTATTCCATTTTCACAATATTTTCGATTAGAACTAGATGGACACTTAACTAAACAATATTCTAACAAACGCTTTTTAGCCTTTCGGGTTAATATGGGAATAGCTAACGGCTTTAATAATACGGAAGTGCCTTATGTGAAGCAGTTTTTTGTTGGCGGTAGTTCTGGTATTAGGGCATGGCGGGTTCGAGAAATTGGGCCAGGTACTTTTGACGAAACTCGAATCGATCCGCCTTTGGCACAAACCATTGTTCAGGTGCCGTATCAAACAGGAGACTTTAAATTGGAATTAAGTGCTGAATATCGTTTTTTACTTTGGAGTTATTTTAGCTTAGAAGGTGCTTTTTTTATAGATGCAGGAAATATCTGGACACTCAAAGCAGATGAAGATCGGCCAGGTTCTCAGCTAACCTTGAATTTCTGGGATCAACTAGCGGTCGGTACAGGTTTTGGTATTCGTAGAGATTTTTCCTATTTCCTCATCCGAGTAGATTTAGCGTATAAAGTCATGACCCCTTATGTCAATCAACTTAATAATTCCCGTTTCTATCCATTTGAGTGGGATCAGCCTGTCATTAATTTAGCAATAGGTTATCCGTTCTAGATACTAGATACTGGATGATAATGAAGTCTTATACTTGAAAAGTTGGAGATATTAAGTTTTACCAAATATTTTTATCAATAGGGGAACTTTTAAAAAACGTATTAAGTTATTGAATATGTGTTTTATGTTATTTTCAAATTTCATACACTCAAACAACAGGATTTAACCAACCAATTATTGATTAAAATAAGAGGCGAAGAAAAAATAAAGTACGCAATTTTACATCAGAAATTTTTTCTTAGACGAGTTCAATTTTTTGAAGAATAGCAGGCTATTTTAGAAAAATTGAATGAAGTATAAGGAAAAATTTATAGTAAAATGCGTAGGTTATTTTTTGCAAAGTCCCTAATCTCATTATTCTCATCCAAATCCATTTTTTGTAAACCAATTATTTATTTCACTCACTAAAATTAAGTTGTATTTGAATCAACTATACAAGGCTTTTCAAAAGCCATACTTCCATTCAAATCACACACCTTTCGTTTTAGTACAAATTCAATTTTATTATGAATAAATTATCAAAAAATATTGTAGAATTCAATGCACAATTAGATAACAACTATTTCCTCAAAGATGATAAAAAGCAAGAACTCTACTTGTATATCAATCTAAAAGCAGGTAAACTCACGACTCAAAAAGAGCGAATCCCCTTAAATATTGCCTTAGTCATTGACAGAAGCGGTTCTATGGCTGGACAACGCTTAGAATATGTTAAAAAAGCAACAGACTTTGTCATAGATAATTTGAATGCTTCGGATATTTTATCTATCGTTCAGTATGACAGTCAAGTGGATGTATTAAGTGCCTCTTCAAAAGTAAATAACAAGAAAAAATTACATGATTTAGTGCGTAATATTCGTGCAGGCGGTACGACTAATTTGAGCGGTGGAATGCTAGAAGGCTATAATCAAGTTGATGCTGCAAAAGCAGATAATTTTGTCAATCGAGTATTGTTACTATCGGATGGATTAGCGAATAACGGCATCACAGATCCCAATAAATTACAGGAAATTGCTCAAAAGAAATTTCGCTCATTAGGAATTGGGTTATCAACTTTTGGAGTAGGAAATGGATTTAATGAATCCTTAATGACTAATCTAGCGGAATATGGTGGGGCAAATTATTATTTCATTGAGTCACCCGACGAAATTCCAAATATCTTTGCTAAGGAATTAGAAGGATTATTATCCGTAGTCGCACAAAATGCCAAATTATCTATTCAAATTCCTCGTGAACTAGCTTGTAAAAAAGTATATGGCTATCCGGCTCAAATCAATTCTAATAGCATAGAGGTAAGCCTAAATGATATTTTCTCAGAAGAAGAAAAAGCTATTTTAATTCAATTTGATATAAAAGAATCATTTAGGGAAAACCTAGTATTCAAAGTCGCTTATCAATACGATGATGCCGCAGAATCTTACGAACATGTTTCTGAGCGTTCTACACTTTCTTTGCAAGTAACCACTGATAAGCCCCTTTACGAACAAGCTGTGAATCCATTAGTGGCTCAAAATATTTGCTTATTTGTAGCGAATGATTATTACGAGCAAGCCTTACAATTAGTAGATAGTCGAAAATTTGAACAAGCTAAAAAGTTAATTGCCAAAGCGATAGCGATGCTAGAAGCGACCTTAAAACTTTTCCCAACTTCTGAAGAACTGAAAACGCAATTAGTACAGGTCAAAGCGTATGAAAGTAAGATTGAAGAAATGAAAAATTACGATAGCCGCGAATTTAGTATGGCTCAAAAATCTTCTAAAATGAGTAATTATTTACTCCGTAAAAAAAGGAAGTAGGTCAATTCTTATTTTTTGGTGAAATTTTTGTGGCATTTTAAATGCTAAGTTATCTTGTATTTATTGAACAGATGGAGAATTGATAAATAATAGGTAAGGGAG
>CAYLSF010001059.1:0-3083 GCA_964385675.1 uncultured Saprospiraceae bacterium | reverse complement strand
ATTTTAGATAAATGATAGATAAACATTTTTATTTTCAACAAAATTACGGTCTATTCTATGGTTTATTAAATCAAAATAAGCCACATAAACATTATGCAATACAGATAAGTGTAAGTTTGCTACCTTCATTGTTACTTACAGTTGATGACAAAATTATTGAAACTTCTAGCTGTTTTGTACATTCTAATCAAAAACACCAACTAATTAGTAAAGAAAAGCAATTAACCATTTTGATTAATCCTGTCAGTAGAATTGGACATTATTTAATTTTAAAACAGCAAGGTGAGCCAATTTTTGAGTTGAATACTGAACTTACGAACTCCTTTAAAAGCATATTAGAACAATATGAACAACATCATTCTTTTGATGTGGTATGTGCAGATATTCATTTATTATTTAATCAAATGACCGATTTTTATCAAAAAGATTACTATGTGGAAGATGATAGAATTTTGAACGCAATAGAATATTTAGATGAAAATTTTGATAAAGTAGTCAGTTTAGAGGAAATAGCAAGTATTTCTTTTCTGTCGAAAAGTAGGTTTCTTCACCTTTTTAAAGAAAAAACGAATATCAATTTTAGAAGGTATCAACTGTGGAATAAGATAGTTAAGTCCCTTCCTTTATTGGCTCAAAATAGCATCACAACTACTGCACATCAATCAGGTTTTACAGATAGTTCGCATTATACTCGTACATTTAAAGAGACATTTGGTATCACACCTAAGTTTATTGCAGGTATAAAATAGCCAGTTTATACAATTTTTAGACCTTTTTCCAAGCGATATTTGCATAAAGTTTAAAACATATAGTTATGCAAATAAAGTTAAAAAAGGGAAGTATAGCACCTGATTTTAAGGTCACTTCTCCTTGGTCAGACACTCAATATTCCTTCGTAGATAGACCTTCAAAGAAGTCTTCCATAATTTTCTTTTTAAGATATTACGGGTGTCTCATCTGTCAATTAGATATAAAGAAGATAAAAGACCAAATAGATACCTTTCATAAAAGAGACCTTGAAGTGTATGTCATCATACAAAGCGAGAGCAAGACTATTCAAGAAAAGACCAATGAAGTAGATTGGAATTTCAATATCGTATGTGACCCAGAAGCGGTTATTTATGAAAAATATGGTGTTGTTACAGGTAATATTTTTCAGTTTTTACATCCCACAGGTTTACCAAAAGTTATCAAATCATTGAGGGTAGGACATAAACACGGAAAATTCGAGGGTGAAGAAACACAACTTCCTGCTGTTTTCAAGGTCGATGAAAATAATAAAATAGACTTTGCTTATTATGGTAAGCACATTAGTGATTTACCTGATTTTGAAACTATTATTAACGAAACGTCTAAAAAAAACTAGAAAAAATGGATAAAACGATTATAAAATCAGAGGTTAAATACTTGGAAGAAACAAAATTATTGGATTATTCAGATAAATCTATACAAAGGCTAATTCAAAAGAAGAATTGGTCGAACTTAGACAAAGTTGAGCAAGTCAGAGCTATTTATAATTTCGTTAGAGATGAAATTAAATTTGGTTACAATAAAGCGGATGATATTCCAGCCACAGCAATTCTTAAAGATGGTTATGGACAATGCAACACTAAAGCCACTTTATTGATGGCTCTTCTAAGAGCGGTCGGAATACCGAACAGAATTCACGGATTTACAATAGACAAAGCCTTACAAAAAGGTGCTGTAACAGGTATTTGGTATCGTTTAGCTCCTCAAAATATTCTTCATAGTTGGGTAGAAGTACAGCTATTTGATGAATGGTATTTTTTAGAAGGAGTAATCTTAGATAAACCTTATTTGGAAGCATTACAAGAAAAATTTGAACAGGAAGGTGCTTCTTTTTGTGGTTATGGTGCTTTTACAGAAGATTTTTTAAATCCTAAAGTTGATTTTGATTTGAATAATACCTTTATACAAGAAAAGGGTATCAATCAAGATTTTGGAGTTTTTGATAATCCAGATTTATTTTACAAAGAACATCAACAGGATTTACCTTTGGTTAAAAGGTTGATATATGAAAATTATGTTCGATTTCAGATGAATAAAAATGTTGATGTGATTAGAAAGAAAGAGAAGTGATTTTAAACTTTTGTTTAAAAGGTGTCTGTGCAAATTGCAATTGAGTTGCAAGGTATATTGATTTATTTTGCAACCAATTGATAACTAAATTAAAAGTCATGTCGCATCATCATCACGGACATCATCACCATCATCATTCAAGTGATAATCTAAAAGTCGCCTTTTTCCTTAATTTAGGATTTACCATTTTTGAAATCATCGGAGGATTGTATGTCAATAGCATCGCCATTATTTCAGATGCTATTCATGACTTAGGCGATAGTCTTTCATTGGGAACAGCTTGGTATTTGGACGAAAAATCAAAGCAAAAAGCAAATAATAAGTTTTCTTTTGGTTACGCTCGATTTTCACTTTTAGGAGCTTTAATCAATTGTTTGGTTCTGATTGTAGGTTCAATTTATGTCATCAAAGAAGCCGTAGAACGGATTTTAGCGCCAGAGCCAACCAATGCACAAGGTATGTTAGTTTTTGCTATTATCGGAATTGTAGTCAATGGTTATGCCGCATGGAAACTAAGTGGCGGAAAATCCATGAATGAAAAAGTAGTGTCTTGGCACTTGTTAGAAGATGTTTTAGGTTGGGCAGCTATTTTGATTGGTGCAATTGTTTTGATGATTTGGGATGTTCCATTTTTAGACCCTGCGCTGTCTTTATTGATTACCGTTTACGTTCTTTGGAATGTCATCAAAAGGCTAAAAGAAACGCTTTATCTTTTCTTACAGGGTGTTCCCGAAGATATTCACATTCCAGAAATCGAAAGTCAATTATTAGCTATCGAAAACGTTCAATCTATTCATCATACGCATATTTGGTCATTAGATGGCGACCATCATGTTTTTACTACGCATTTGAAATTGGAAGCCGTAAAAGATTTTCAAGCAATTTTAAACATTAAACAATCTGTCAAGGAGATTTTGAAAAATTATCATTTTGAGCATTATACAGTTGAGACAGAGTTGAGTGATGAGGATTGTGGGTTAAAT
>CAYLSF010001058.1:0-3085 GCA_964385675.1 uncultured Saprospiraceae bacterium | reverse complement strand
TATCCAGTATCCAGTATCCAGTATCCAGTATCCAGTATCCAGTATCCAGTATCCAACTACGCCTGTGCTTTTGGCGTATTAAAGTTCATTGGAAATGGTGGCGGCGAATTTTGGTCTTTAATTTTTCCAAACTGGGCCTCATAGCGATTAATATTTTCAGCTAAGGCTTTGAGCAATTTTTTAGCATTTTGTGGTGCTAATACCACTCTAGACTTTACTTTTGCTTTCGGCACATTTGGTACAGCACGAACAAAATCCACAATAAACTCCGTAGGAGAATGTGAAATAATTGCTAAGTTGGTATATACTCCTTCTGCCATTTCTTCAGTCAATTCTATATTCAATTGATTCTTCTGCTTATCGTTCATTTGTTAAATTTTACAACTTCTTATTTTAAGTTCTTTACTATGGAACGTTAAAGATAGGGCTTATTGTTTAAATGCTTGTTGATTTAATGCTTATCATTGTGAATCAAATATAAATCAAAACTAAAATGAATAATTACTTTATCTCCAACCAAAAATTATGGAATAACAATGTTCCACATCATGCCAAATCCGATTTTTATCAAATGGAAGCCTTCAAAAAAGGGGCAAATACCCTAAAAGCCATCGAATTAGACGCTTTAGGAGACGTTTCAGGCAAACGAATTTTACACCTTCAATGTCATTTTGGGCAAGATAGTCTATCTTTTGCTCGAATGGGGGCAAAAGTTACAGGAGTTGATTTTTCAGAAAAAGCCATTCAACTCGCTCGGGAATTGAATCAAGAATTGAATTTAGATGCCAATTTTGTGTATTCCAATGTCTTAGAACTTCCTCAAAATTTAGAAGGCCAATTTGATATTGTATTTACATCGTATGGTGTAATTTGTTGGTTGGATAATCTAAATAAGTGGGCGGAAGTCATCAATCATTTTTTAGTACCTGGCGGCACTTTTTATATTGCTGAATTTCACCCCATGTTGATGATGTTCAATTTTGATGAACACAAAATGAAGTATGACTACTTTAATCAAGGAAATCCATATCTAGAAATAGCAGAGGGGAGTTATGCCAATGACGATACAAGTGTCAAAAATGATGAATACACTTGGTCACATTCTATTCATGAAATCATGACACCATTGATTCAACAAGGACTTATTGTAGAAGATTTTCAGGAGTTTCCTTATTCACCGTATGACTGCTTTGCAGATATGAAAAAGGTAGGCGAGGATCAATTTGTATATAATTTTCCTGTTGCTATACCGCATATCTTTTCTTTGAAGATGAAAAAATCGTGATTAGTGATTAGTGATTAGTGATTAGTGATTGATAATCGGTTAATTCTATCTCTTTTGTGAAGTAAAATCTATCAAAAACTTATACTTTTGTTAAACGATTGAAAGTGTAAAGCATTTCAATTGAGATTATCGTTTATTGACAGGAGTTTGAAAAATTTTCAATTCTCCATTTTCATCCCGATAGCTATCGGGACTCAATTCAGAAATAGATGTTTCGACTCAAAAAGATAGATGAACTCATTGTCAAGAGCTTTTTTCCGCCTTTTGTCGCTACGTTTTTCATAGCATTGTTTGTATTAATCATGCAATTTCTGTGGAAATACATAGATGACATTATTGGTAAAGGAGTGGATATTACGGTGATATTAGAGTTGCTATTTTACTTATCGGTTTCCTTATTTCCGATGGCATTGCCGATTGCAGTGCTTATTTCCTCTGTAATGGTTATGGGAAATATGGCAGAGAAGTATGAGTTGGCAAGTATGAAATCAGCAGGTATTCCATTATTCCGAATTATGCTGTCCCTAATTATGGTTGCTACCGTAATTATGGTTGTTTCCTTTTTGATTTCCAATAATTTTATTCCCATTTCTAACCTTAAATTCCAATCTCGTTTATACGATATCAAGAAGCAAAAACCAACGCTAAGTTTAGAAGAAGGTATTTTCAATTATGATTTTAAAGGGTTTGCCATTAGAGTAGATAAAAAACATGAGGATAGACAGAAGGAATTGGAAGGAATGATGATTTATGATCATTCTGGAGGAAAGGGGAATAAAAGTTCTATCATGGCAGCAGAAGGGGAAATGTATCCTGCGAATAATGGGGATTACATGGTCATGAAACTATATGAAGGCACACAGTATCAAGACATAGAACAAGCGGCGAGAAGTGAGGATTTTCCATTTATGCGCATCAAATTTAAAGAATGGCAAAAGGTGTTTGATATGAGTGAATTTGACCTCAAGCGGACGGAAGAAGACTTGTTTAAAAAACACCATAGGATGTTGAGTGTAGGCGAGTTATTGACGCAAATTGACACCATTAATATTAAAAAAATCGCCAACGAAAAAACGCTTCAACAAAAAGTATTGCCCTATTTCTATTTTCTAAAAATGGTGGATAGTACCGTCATAATGGATGAAATGAAGCCTAAATACTTTAAGGACACGACGGTTAAAGATGTGCTTCAACTGATTAGAATGGATAGACAAACCTCCGCTATTCAAAAAGCAGAGTCTATGGCAAAACGAATTCGGGATTACTCCAAAGCCATAAAACGAAGCTCCAAACGATCAGTTCGCTCTGAAATGGAACACTTCAATGAAATTCACAGAAAATTCATCTTTGCAGTAGCATGTTTCATTTTCTTATTTATTGGGGCACCTATGGGGGCAATTGTCCGAAAAGGGGGCTTTGGTTGGCCAATTTTAATTGCTATTGTGTTCTTTGTCTTGTTTATGACCTTTGTTTTGATTGGAGAACGGCTGGCTCAAAATTTTGTAGTGCCGCACTACATTGGTATGTGGTTACCCTGTCTAATTATGATGCCGATAGGAGCATTTTTGACGAATCGTGCCATGAATGATTCCAAAATGCTTAATATGGAAACCTATACCAAGTTCTTTAAAAATCTCTTCAATTTTGGTAAAAAAGACGAATTAGATGCTGGTCAAACAAAATCATAATCTACCTTATTTCATTATATTTCCGATTGTTTGGACAATTGGATTGATTGCTACTTTGGCAATTAATAAAGGGGATTTGGTGATTTATTATAGTCAACATCGTTCTGATTTT
>CAYLSF010001057.1:0-3089 GCA_964385675.1 uncultured Saprospiraceae bacterium | reverse complement strand
AATACTATTTTTCTAAACTATAAATGCTTTTATCAAAAAAAATCTATAATATCACTACATAATGATACTTTAGAATATCCTTAGAGAATTGCTAATTTGAAAATTGGATACCGTTTTAGACAAACTCTTCATAACAGATTCTAGTTTAAGATTAATGTCAAAAGCATATTCATTATAAAATTATTTTAAACTCCACCATGTTAAATTCAATTACAACCTTCATATTTGCACCCTTTTTAATATGAATGCGTACAAGTTAACTATCACTTATCTCAACTTATATTAATTTATTTACTACTATGCTAATACGACCTCGTCGCAATCGTGCGTCAAAAGCCATTCGAGCAATGGTACAAGAAACTCGCCTAGATGTTAGTCAATTGATTTATCCATTATTTATGGAAGATGGCGAGAATATTAAATCTCCAATACCTTCCTTACCGGGTATCTATCGTTATTCCACGGATAATTTATTGAAAGAAATTGAAGAATCTGTTGCTCTAGGCATTCAATCTTTTGTTTTATTTCCTGCTGTGGCGGAAGAATTAAAAGATAAAACGGCATCCTATAGTTATCATCCTGATAATTTTTATCTAAAAGCAGCGACTGCCATTAAAGCGGCTTTTCCTGATATTTGTCTAATAAGCGATGTGGCTATGGATCCTTATAATTCCGATGGACACGATGGTTATGTGGAAAATGGACAAATTTTAAATGATGTCACTCTACCGATTTTAGCAAAAATGGCAGTTGCTCAAGCAGAAGCGGGTTTTGACATTATCGCTCCTTCCGATATGATGGACGGTCGCATCGGTTATATCAGAGAAGCCTTAGATGAAAACGGTTATAGTAATATAGGTATCATGGCTTACACGGCTAAATATGCGAGTTCGTACTATGGCCCTTTTAGAGATGCGTTGGACTCTGCACCGAAAGCGGGTGATAAAAAAACCTATCAAATGAATCCTGCGAATAAAATGGAGGCTTTGCGTGAAGGGGAATTAGATTATGAAGAGGGAGCCGATTATTTAATGGTAAAGCCTGCTTTGTGTTATTTGGATGTGATTCATATCATGAAAGAAAATTTTGATATTCCAATAGCCGCTTATAATGTGAGTGGAGAATATGCCATGCTCATGGCAGCTTGTCAAAATGGTTGGTTAACCTATGAACAAGCGATGCCTGAAATGTTATTGAGTATTCGTAGAGCTGGTGCAGATGTAATTTTGACTTACTTTGCTAAGGATTATGCTCGATTGGTGAAAGAGGGTAAGGTTTAGTGGCTAGTGGCTAGTAAATAGAAATTTATAGAGAAATCGGAATGTCTGGGAGGATGTTCCGATTTTTTTTGATTTTTTTTAACCTGTGTGTAATAAATGGATACTTCCTATGACTAAAGGGCAAAATGATTTAAAGATTAGGAATATAGCATGCGAATCCACTAATCAGAAGTCAAGAATTACTAATTTCAAATCACGCCTACAATGAAAAAATTATTTTTAATTATTATAAGCACTCTTTTGGGGTATAGTTTATCTTTTGGTCAAATGACTACTTTACATTCTGAATTTGAAGTTACCGTAACAGGAAAAGGTAAGCCACTCTTTTTAATACCTGGTGCGACTTGTTCTGGTGAAGTTTGGCAGGAGACTGTCAAACGGTATGCGAAAGACTATGAGTGTCATGTATTTACTTTAGCAGGTTATGCTGGAGTCACTCCTTTAGATACCACACCTATTTTACCTACGATTCAGCAAGCTATCAAAAATTATATACTGACGCATAAAGGAAAACTATATTATAGGACATAGTATTGGTGGTTTTTTATCCTTGTCTTTGGCTTCTGAAATGCCTAATTTCTTTGATAAAATCATCATAGTGGACGGCTTACCATTTTTTGCCGCATTGAGTAATCCTACAGCAACCGAAGACAATCTCAATATTACAGGCGAGTCTATGTTGACAACATATAATAATATGGATAGTACTACTTTTATTAATAATCAAAAAATGGTATTAAAGACTATGATTCAAAAAGAAAGTGATATTCAGACTGCTTTAAATTGGTCTTTAGCTTCGGATAGAAAAACAATGGCATACACTATGGCGGAAATGATGACTACTGATTTGAGAGATGATATTGCTAATATTCAATCCAAAACTTTAGTACTAGCAGCATGGGATAACGCTTCTATGGGCTGGTTTTTCAAAAAAGAGACGGTCTTACAGTCGTATCAAGACCAATATAAAAATCATCCAAACTGTACGGTGAAAATTGCGGATAATGCTCGACACTTTATTATGTACGATAATCCAACTTGGTTTTTTCAATCTGTTGATGACTTTTTAAAATAAAATTTCATGGTTTCACTATTTCATGGTTTCATTGCTCTTTACGTGCAATATAACCATGAAACAATGAAACAGTAAGTCAATGAAACCATGGAAAAAGAATTTCAAACCATCATTCAACAGCACGGCAATAAACTATACCGATTGTGTTTGGCATATCTGTATGATACAACTCAGGTCGATGATTTGTATCAAGAGGTGTTGATGAATATTTGGAAAAGCTTAAAGAATTTCAAAGGAAAATCGGTTATAACGACTTGGCTTTTTCGGATTACAGTCAATACAGCGATTACTTATAATCGGAAGGAAAAAAAACGGCAACAATTATTTACTCATGAATTTCCTAGACAAGTAGCCGCTACACCCTCTTTTTCTAATGAAAGAGAAGCTCAGTTGAAAAAACTTCATCAATGTATTCATCAATTGGCAGAAAATGAGCGATTAATTATTGGGATGGTTTTGGAGGATTTGTCTTATAAGGAAATCGCTGCGGTAACGGGTGCTACAACCAATTTAATTGGTGTCAAAATTAATCGGATTAAAAAGAAATTAAAAAAATTAATGCTTCTTTCTTAGAAGCGAGAACAGAGATAAGAGAACAGTGAGTAGTCTGTCCCGTCAATAAGATGGTCATATCTAACTAGCGAAATTTAATCTCTCCTCTCTGTTCTCTCTTCTTTGCTCTAAATAATAATATATCATGGATTTTGAAAATTTAAAACAAGCTTGGCAAGATG
>CAYLSF010001056.1:0-3101 GCA_964385675.1 uncultured Saprospiraceae bacterium | reverse complement strand
ATATAAACAATAACTAATCAAATATTTATTTGTCATATTATAATTTACTTTTTAAATCATAAAATCAAAAAAGTATCTACACATCATCATAGAAAATAACCGTCCTATTGAATTAGGTAGCTTTATAGCCCCTTTGGTATTTGTAGCTATTATATGGTTTATCCATGTACTGCAACAGTTATTTTCTTTTGACTTCAGTCACTTAGGCGTATTACCTAGAGCTTTAGAAGGTGTTATTGGTATTTTTACTGCCCCACTCATTCATGGAGATTTCGGACACCTCACTTCTAATACGTTTCCTTTTTTGGTGTGTAGCAGTATCATTATGTATTTTTATAGAAATATTGCTCTTTATGCTATTGGTATGATTTATATTATGACGGGTGTATTTGTTTGGTGTTTTGCCCGTCCTGTTTATCATATTGGTGCTAGTGGCGTGGTATATGGTCTAGTGGCATTTATTTTTTGGTGTGGTATTTTTGTAAAAGATGTTCGTTCGATTGTTCTGGCATTAATCGTCACTATGCTATATAGTGGAATGTTTTTAGGTCTCTTGCCCAATCAAGAGGGAATTTCTTGGGAAAGTCATTTATTTGGAGGAATCGTAGGTATTGCCGTTGCTTATATTTTTAAAACCTCTATTATTGACCAAGAAGAAACATCAAATGATCCCTGGCTTCAAGATGAGGTTAATAAAGATTTCTTTTTGGCGAGAGATACTTTTGAAAAGACAAAGCAACAGAGACAAGCCGATGAAGCTCGTAATAATGATTTTTGGAATTCTACGAATACGTGGGAGTAAGATTGGTGATTGGTTAAATATTGAACAACTAATTCACTATTTCTAAGAATAGTTCTATTTTTACAATTCTGTTTTACAGATAGTAAAATATTAGATTTAACAACTATTGACGCTTTAAAAATATGATGACTTTTAAAAAAATCGCAGTTTTTACGTTCCTAATCTTATTTAGTATTGCTTGTAATAAAAAAGAAGATATTGCACTTACACAAAAAGATTTACTGGAATATGGCATTCCACTCACCGTAAATATTCCTGTAGATGCAAAAATAACTAAGGGAAATGCAGGGTTGATTCCTGAAGTTTACATTGAAGATTCAACAAGTTATTTTAATATACAAATCAATACACTTCCAGCTACCACTACAGATGTAACTAAAGTCAAAGCAGAAATAATGGGAGAAGTCAAAATCGATCCTTATTTCACCAAATTAGTACAAGAGGATAGAGATGGATTTATTTACGAAACTACTGTAGATTCTACAGCCATTTCGTATCATTTTAAACATTGTGTAGTACAAGGAGATAACACGTATATCTTTGAAAACTCCTTAATATCACAACCTAGTCTTGAAGAGGCTCAATTCATGTATGAAACAGTCAGAAAATAGCTTTATAAGTAATAGGTGATAAGTAGTAGGTCATAGGTACGTATTACTTAACACCTATTACTTATTACTTACCTTCTATGAATGATGTTCTCCATAAAATTGGGACACAGTTGCTGTTACAAGAACCATTTTTCGGACATTTACTCTTAAATATTAATAAAAGTTTTAGCCCAAATACCCCATCTATTAAACTAGACATAGGTTCTTCATTTCACCTACTTATTAATCCAGATTATTGGGAAACCTTTGAAACTCCTCAGCAAAGAATTGGAGCTATCAAACATCAGTTGTTACATTTAATTTTTCAGCATCCTTTTTTACATCACTCATTAATTAATACTAGACTGCATAGTATCGCTTTAGATCTAATTGTAAATCAATATTTATCGCCTCAACAATTACCCCCTCAATCCATTACCTTACAAACTTTTGATAACATCAACTGGCAAGATCATGGAAGTGTTAAAACCTACTATAAAACGCTTTTAAGTATTTTTGAACATCCTAATTCTTTATCAAATTTCACATTACAACGGCTATTGAGTAAGCCTAATCTTCTTTTAGAACAACATCAAAATTGGTTTAATCAAAAAAGTCCTGCTCAACAAGAGATTGCCAAACAGCAAATTAAAGCATTGATAAAAAGTGGTTTATCTAAAATAAAAAAACATGGTGGGCAATTAGCAGGAAACCTTGAAGCCATCCTAAGAGAACAATACGCAACTTCCGCAACCATTAATTGGAAAAAAGCCCTTAGAATTTTCACCTTTAGTAACGCTAAGACTCATTTAAAATCAACAATCCGCAGACCCTCAAAACGATATGGTACTACACCAGGCGTTAAAATCAATAGTCGTCCAAACCTATTAGTTGCTATTGATACTTCTAGTTCAATGCCACTCAAAACAATTGAAACGTTCTATTTAGAAATCAATCAATTAAAAAAACTAGGTTGCACTATACAAATTATTGAATTTGATACTATTGTTCAAAAAAACTATATATTCAAAAATAAACCTCATGAAAAAATAAAAGGGCGAGGAGGAACAGATTTAAATACACCCATACATTTTGCCAATCAATTACCTCAGTTAGATAGTCTAATCGTATTCACAGATGGACAAGCTAAGACACCACATACTAAGTCTAAGTTCCCCATATTATGGGTTATTACGCCAAATGGTATTGAAGTCAATCATGAGAAATGGAAAAACCTTACTCAGCGAAAAGTTAAAATGTCATTTTAGAATTTGAAAATTAAATTGCTTGATAGTCCATTTGTTTTTTTATATATTACAGCATAATTGGTATCAATAAAAATGAGACTGATTATCAACAAGTAATACATTGTCACCTATCACATTTATTTAAGTTTTCCATGCGTATAGAAATTGCCCACGACATAATAGCAAAAAAGATATTTCATAAAGTATCTTCTGAAGATAGGGCGTATCTGCGGGCTTTAAAGATCATTAGAGATAGACAAAAAGCCTTTGAGGATACAAAGATGTATTTATCTCAAAAGGAAATAGACTTTGTTTCTGATTTTGATCAGAGTCTAGATATTGATTTGACCTCCAATGAATTAGACTTTATAAAAGATAGTAAACGATTTCTTAGAAATAAATTATGGGGAAAGATTGCCTCTTATATCGGTATCGGTGTTTTAGTTGGTGTACTTATTATTT
>CAYLSF010001055.1:0-3105 GCA_964385675.1 uncultured Saprospiraceae bacterium | reverse complement strand
TACCTGCTGATTTTAGTTGTAGATTTAATAAATTTTTCGTTTCCTCCGATATGAATTTCTTCCAAAGTATTTGTCCACAAGCACGCGTATTCGGTAGAAACTGTAATAAGTCAATTTGCTGTGTTAAGTGAATCAGCTTTTCCAATAGGGTAGTTGCATCTTCATCATGAATCCCTTTAGTATAACCTTCGTGATAGCGGGTCGCTGCAAATTTTTGGACATATTTCAACAATTGCGGACGAGTCATTTCTAGCAAAGTGCTATCATTTTGATTTAAAATATCCACCAAAACCAACCTCGCTAAATACTCTGCACGATAGACCTCCGCATTTTCAGAAATCAACGCCTGATTCCACACAGGGCGAGTTTCCAAAAAAGATGCATTCGTCACTTGCTCAAAGAAATTTGTACCCGTCAAGTGATAATACATATCACCATTTCGCTCTACCATCGTCAAATCCAACGGCTGCGTATTCACTGAAAAATGATGCTTTCCAAACTTAATCACATTATCGCCACCAACAAATAAATCTTGCTTATCTCGTAAGGTGCGAATCGCATCTTCTTTAGCTGTTTTCAGCCGAGCCTGAATATCATCCGCCTTTACATTATCCTCTAAATCATTGAGTTGTGTAATAATGTCACGGACTTTATCAATCATTAAATCCGATGCAAAAAAGCCGTTGATTTCTGCAACTTCCTTGAAATTCTTAACCCGATTCCGAATACCATTTAAAATTCGCTCGGCAGCAGATTGAAGCGAAGCCGCTCGTTTATTTCTAGCCTCAACCAAGTTGAGTTTTCGAGTTTCAAACGCATTGTAAATCTCCTCTCGCTTGTCCGTAATTTCGGGCAAAAACTCGTCATACTCCGCAAATTTACCTTCGAGTTCTTCGAGCTGCACCATCAATTTGGTCAAGTATTCATCGCACTTTGTTGGCGTATCTGAAATATCCAAATAGCTGATAATACCTTGATCCAATAGCTTCAATTGAGCGGTAAATTCTGCTTTGGCTTCGGTACTTTGTAAAGATTTTTGACGACGTTTGAGGGCGGCACTCACCTGATTAAGTGTCGCATAAATCTCCGAAATATTATCAATAATGCGAGTCGTCTGTGTCGCATCGTCAATTTTTAAATTGGAAACTGTATCAATCAATAGCTTTAAATCCTCACCAATTTGATTAATATCTTCTCCAACTTTTGTGGCTTCCACCACCGTTTGCACGGAATCAATTGCCGTTTTTGCTTCCGCAACTTTCCCCAAATAAGGCGTTAACGCATCATCACTCAATAAAAACTCTACACAACCTGCCGATAATTTTTCGGTATTTTCAACGGCTTGTGCTTCTAGTTTTTCAATTAATGCCTCATCGGTATAGCGTAAATCTCGCAACGAAATTATCTCGCCCCTAATCACTCGTAATTCTGATAACGCATTGACAAACACATCGACCGACTCAAAATTGGCACGGCTAATGCGCAAAAATAACGCTTCCGAAGTGCCTTTAACCCTATCAATTTCTTGACGGGTATTTTGCTTAATCCGTACCACTTTTTCATACTCATCAATCGCCGAACGAGCTGCATTTTTGATTTCTGCCAACGGTTCGTCTAAACGGAATCCCTCTGCCTTATTTATCCAATAATAGGCATCAAGAATATCACCCGTTTTTTTAACCAAATCTAAGTACAATCCTGTGTAGGAGTCTTCCTTATTGAGCAAAACCAAGACCTCATTACACTCCGCCATTGCTCGTACAATGTCCTTATTTCCAACCTTATACAAATAGGTGTCTGAATGCTCAGACGGCATAAAGTCCCCTTTCAAATAAGACGTTTGCCAAATCTGAACCACATGATGTTTGGTTGCTTCTTTTTCTGCTCTGAAATACGCCAATTCGCCCTTCGGAAAAACGGAATATCCATGACAAATAATCGGGGTCGCCACTTCTTGCTCAATCATATTGTACGACATCAAGACATAACGACCATGTTCTTGATTGTAAAATACAAACAAATGATCCTCTCCATTTGGTGACGCAATTCGACGCTCAAATACTTTTTGTCTGCGATTTGGGTCAAATATTTTAAACTCACCGGTCTGCAAATAATAACCATTCGAGAAAATAATTCCATGGTCATCAGGCAATAAAACCGTCGCATCTTCTAACGAATCAATGCGGACAACTTCCTGCATTTTTTCATTAAAAATAAAATATCGAAAGTTTTCTTGATATGGTCGTATTTTCAAGGCAATCAAATTCCCCAAATCCGCATAATAGTACTCGGCATCATCTAAGGTCTGATCCTTATAGTCCACATCTTCCCGATAAATCCCCAAACCATCTGCCGTATTATCTTCTACTTTTATGGTCAAATCACCACCAACTGTCTCCACAAACACCCGATCCATAATCGAAATATGTGGATGCACGCCTGCCCGCTGCATATCTCGACTCGCTCGCTTCCATTGAAACTCATGTTGCTCTGGAAATCGAAATTCATGGTCACTCCGATTGTCCACATATTTCAGCGTATCATCTTGAATCAACCACTTAAACGTCTTGATATCGGTGTAGGAATTACTCACCTGAAACACCATATATAAATACGTCCCGATTACGGCAAACTTGGCAAATTTGGTTTGCTTGTAATAGCGGTATAAATTCTGAAAATCGGTTTCAAATTTTTCATCGTTTAAAAAATCCAAAGACGCTTCATGAAACCCTTGATTTCGAAATTCATATACACTGAATACATCGGATAATTTAATGCCCGACCGCAATCCAAAATGCACATTATACCCAAAAATACAGGTATTCCCAATCGCCACCATATCTCGTGCCGTGCAGTTATTTGACGTATTGATACGGTCATTCGCAATCAACGCCGTCTCAATCGCCCCAAATACCTTCTTCCGTTCCGTATTCAAGTCATTCAATCGCCCTCGCAAGTCTTGCCCTTGTTTGAGTAACCGATTACGGATGATTTCGTAGGTACCGCCTTCTAATTGTATGTTGGTGTTTGCCATCTTATTCTTTGTTTGGATTTGATTTAATGTTTAAAATCTCTCTGATAGAATCAATTAATCCGTAATACAAT
>CAYLSF010001054.1:0-3105 GCA_964385675.1 uncultured Saprospiraceae bacterium | reverse complement strand
TATGCTAAAAATGCAGGAAGATATCCTTGTCAGTAGTAATTCACCGAATCACTATTGGGTCAATGCAGAGGATGGAAGTAAGGTACCTTTGATAAAAAAACAAAAAGAAATAAGAGGACTTCCTGTATTAAGGTGTATGCTTAAAAAAAGTGAAACAGAGTTTTACGGCGTAAGTAATCAGTTATTTTGGTATAAAGATGGCGAAGAACATAGGAAATACTATTGGAAAGAAGGAGAAGATAGTCAAATGTCATGGTCTATTCATCAAGATGTAAATCGTAAGATATGGCTAGGAATGCACCGAAAAGGTATTGGTATATTGGAGGGAGATAGTTTAAGGCGGTATGGGCAGTATAATGATTTTGAAGAATTGGCGAGTAGTAGTGTTTATGCTTTCTTAAACTGGGATCAGGAGCATATGTTGATTGTGACGACTACAGGTTTGTACGTACTGCATCAAAAAAAAGGTATTATTCAACGATTTTGGACAGAAGGAAAAGAACGGTTGAATCTTCCTTTTGATGGACTATATCACATTCATCGAGATAAAAAAGATAAAAATACGATATGGTTAGCTACAGGTGGTGGTGGAATAATTCGTTTAACACTGGAGGATGAAAAATGGGAAATTCAAGGCATCAGACAATACACCATTATAGATGGCTTATCGAATAATGTCACGTATGGTATTTATGAAGATAATAACGATAATCTTTGGGTAAGTAGTGACTATGGACTGATGCGATTTAATAAAATAACAGAACAAGTCAGAACATATACCACAGAGGTAGGGATTCCTTATAATGAATTTAATCGGATTTCACATTATCAAGATGAAAGTGGACGATTGTATTTTGGGACATTGAATGGATTTACGACATTTCATCCCGATAACTTATTACTAGAAGAAGAAGAACTCCATATTCCTTTAGAGATAACTCGTTTTCAGCAATTTGTAGGCTCAGAGAATAAATTGGAAGATAAAACTGCAGTATTTTTTGAGGAAAAGCAAATTATACTAGCACCTGACGATAAGTTTTTTAACCTCGAATTTGCCCTATTAGAATATAAAAATGCCAACCAAATCAAGTATAGCTATCAGTTAGTGGAGCAAAGTGAGGCGTGGATTTATTTAGATGATAATAAGTTGAGAATAAGCGGATTACCGTATGGTAATTTTACCTTAAATATTAGGGCACAGGGCGAAACAGGACAATTTTCAAATGAAATGATTTCAATTCCTATTGTGGTATTAAGTCCAATTTATTTGAGATGGTGGTTTGTGCTTACAGTCATTTTAGCTTTAATTGCCTTGGGGTATTATTGGTATAAATGGCGAACTAATAAATTGAAATCTAGACAGGTTCAGCTAGAAAAAACGATTCAACAACGAACCGCGCAAATTGAAGAAGATAAGCGGACGATACAAAATCAAGCTAACCAATTGAAAAAATTGGATGAAATGAAGTCTAGGTTTTTTGCTAATGTCTCGCATGAATTACGTACACCCCTGACGTTAATGCTAGCTCCAATAGATGATACCCTAAAAGAAAATCAACTCTCCAATAGAGGACTTACCAATCTTACCCTCGCACAACGGAATGGTAAACGACTACAACGCTTGATTAACGAGATATTGGATTTAACAAAATTGGAATCAGGTAAATTAACCTTGAAGGAATCGACGGTTGTTTTGTATGACTATATAAAAACATTGATTTCTAATTTTGAATCACTAGCCAATTCAAAACAAATTGACTTTAGACTGAATTATAAGGTAAGCCATAAACTTCAAATAGCTTTAGATAAGCAAAAGTTTGAAATTATATTGTTTAACTTATTGTCGAATGCATTTAAGTTTACCCCTAATAAGGGTCAAATAAAATTCAATATTGATGTGGAAGATAGCTATCTAAAATATCAAGTAAGTGATACAGGACGAGGGATACATACTGAAGATGTCCCTTACATCTTTGATCGGTTTTATCAATCCAATCATAAAAATGAAACAGCAGAAGGCGGGACAGGGATCGGCTTAGCATTGACACATGAGTTAGTTACTTTAATGAAAGGAAAGGTAGAAGTGGAAAGTGAAATCAATAAAGGGACTATTTTTACAATTTGGCTTCCCAAAGAGGAAATTATCAGTCAAGTTCCAACGGAAGCGGCTAGACGAATGGAAGAAAATAATTATCACGCTCCTAAAAAGTTGAATCAAAAAATACTCATTGAACCATCATCCCCCTCCATTAAATTAAAAGATGCTCCTACTTTATTATTGGTAGAGGACAACGACGATTTGAGGATGTTTATCAGTACGATCTTATTGGACAAGTATAACCTTATTGTAGCCGAAAATGGAAAAGAGGGATTGAATAAATTAGCAACACATAATAACATAGATTTAATCTTAACAGATATTATGATGCCTATCATGGATGGCTATCAGTTGGTAGAAGCTGTAAAATCCAATGCTAAGTGGCGACAAATACCCGTTATTGTACTTACCGCAAAAGCAGCATTAGATGATAAACTAAAAGCATTGCGTATTGGTGTAGATGATTATTTGAATAAGCCTTTTGTACAAGATGAATTGTTGGCTCGCATTGATAATTTATTGTTTAATGCTAAAGAACGTCAGTTGGCTATTCAAGAACCAGAAGAAATTTTGGTTACTGCAACTCGTACAAAAACAATTCAAGTAAAGAAAGCAGCTAAACCTCACGTTTCTAAAGCATCTATTTCAGTTGAATGGCAAGAATGGTTAAAAACCGTAGAACTTAAAGTGGTTGAAAATATAGAAGATCCCTCTTACACGATAGATCAATTGGCAATAGATATGTCGATCAGTAAACGACAATTAGCACGTCGTATCAAAGAATCTGTCGGGATAACGCCTAGTGCCTACATCAAAACCATTCGATATACGAAAGCTAGAGAATTTCTCGACAGTCATAAATACGATACCGTAAAAGCAATTGCTATTTCAGTGGGTTTTAAAGATATTACTAATTTCTCTCGACAATTTAAGCGTCGATTTGGTAAAGCACCTTCTGAGTATTTTTAATATAATTTTATGGCTAAAATAATCTTATTTGTAGAGAT
>CAYLSF010001053.1:0-3106 GCA_964385675.1 uncultured Saprospiraceae bacterium | reverse complement strand
CTTCTTCTAAAAAAGATTTTATTTCCTTATCAGAACTTCGTTTTATAATTTTACCAGCTAAATCATACATAGCCTCTTTATCTAATCCATTTAGTTTATAAACGTTATCCTTAAAAGTATGAGGCTCTAAATCTTTCTCAGGATTTACCGAGCCATAAAGAACAAAAGTCTTTCCTTTAATCCTTGCTAAAAAATCAATGATGTCGTGTTCTTGAAATTCAAAGATATTATCAAATATC
This sequence comes from uncultured Saprospiraceae bacterium, assembly GCA_964385675.1. Classification (GTDB taxonomy): domain Bacteria; phylum Bacteroidota; class Bacteroidia; order Chitinophagales; family Saprospiraceae; genus CAYLSF01. Next base: position 2,867 of record CAYLSF010001053.1, on the reverse strand, counting down.
AAGCAGTAAGGGTGACCATTCAACAACTCTATGATTTCACCCTCTTGAATAACGTCTATTTCTTTTTTAAATACTTCAAAATCATCTGTTGATAAAATACGTTGGGCAATAGTAGTTAGTATTTCCTCCAAAGAATAGTTATGCTCTCTAAAATCAAAGTAAAAAACTGCTTTTCTATGATTGGTGACTTCAAACCACCATTGTAGGTATTTTAGTAAAGCTGATTTGCCTATTCCAACCATCCCTCTTATTAAAAGATGAGTGTTTTTTATCAAAATTTTTTCAATTTTCAGAATGTCTAAATCCCTTCCAACAAATCCATATTTAGGTTCTAGCAGCCTACTCTGTCTCTTTTTATTTCCATAAAATAGCTGTTTTTCATTACCTTGAAATGTTCTTAGCTTAAAATCTACATTTTGGTTTTTATAAACTACGGGTAATAACCAGTCTTCTAATTCAATGGTGTAACCCAATTCTGCATCTCTATCTTTATCATAGTATAGCTCTTGGCGACCAAAGGTGACTGCTTCTTCTACTTCTCTATTTTCAGGACTTAATAAAGTACTATAAAACTTTTTCATCAATAACTTAGCACCCGATACGGTTACCGAATATCGCATAGCGACTACTAAGTGCATACTTTGTTCTATTAATATTTTGCCAAGACTTGTTTCGTTTAAATCGCCTTTTTGTTTAGCTGTTTGACAAGCATTCAAAATACAAACAGGTACTCTTTTAATTTTCATAGCATCGCCTAATTCTTCTGCTGAAATAGGTACTGAAATACCTGTCTTATCACTTTCAAAGAAAACGAAGGCTTTCTCTCCATCAAATGGTTTTAAGTCTTCTGGTGCACCTAGGCGTACATTAAAATCTTGAGGTTGAAATTGTTGAAAACTAAAGCGATTAGCTTCCCGACCTTTCACCAATTCGTTGTAGGTCGCTACTTTTCCATGCAAGTCAAAATGAATAATATGATAATAACCTTCTGGTTTACTATTCAAGTGGTCTATAAAACTTTTGAAAGTGCCAGGGCGCAATATATGTGGACGAACTCGAAGCGCAGATTGTTGGATAACCTCAATTAAAGGGCGTTGGATAGTTCTGTAATTAATATCTTTTTCTTCATAAGGGCGTGCCGTGACAATTAACAAATTGATGTAAGGTGCTTCATGCGCTTTAGCTTTTAAAACGAGAGGTGTAATATTCTTACGAATAAAAATGATACCACTTACACCTAGTGGTTGTTTAAAGTTAGGGTCTTTTAGACTTTCCCAATGAATACTTTGAAAAGCTTTGGACTGACCTATAATTTCAATAGTTAATCGTGAAAAACTGTATTCATCAATACAAGTCTTATAAGTTTTAAGAACTTCTTCTGTTGCAAAAATTCTATTAAACAATCGTTCTCCGTATTTTTTGATATGCCCTTTACACTTATCAACACGAGTTTTAGCGGTATAAGGTTCTCTTAAATAGGTTTCAAAATACCATTCTAAATCCTTTTCTTCATCGGACACCACTGGATTATTCATCTTTAATTTAAAGGATGCTTTATTTCCAAATTTTATGGTTATTTCAAAATTTCCTAATTCATCCTCTTTTTTTTCTATGATTTGGATAACCATGTTTTTAGGAAGAATAGGTTGAGCAATTAAATTTGACTTCGTTGTTTTGGTTGTTTTTTTAGCCACTGGTGTGAATGTATATTGTTGCTTTTGCTCTTCCCATTTTTCTTTGAATACATAGTAACCACAAGTATCAATTAGGTAAGACATGGCTTCTTTTTCCTTCCCAAAAGCTCTTCCAATTGTTCTATAACTAGGATAGTCGCCATTATCCAAATAGACTACTTTATAATGTAAAGCATGGTCAAATTGTGCTAGTCCATCATGTATAAAATTGTTAATCACATAAGCCAAGGGATATTTCCAGTCTTTCTTTCTTAGCTTCTCATTTTTTATTTTTTGAATATCTATATCTCCTTTTGCTCTGACTGCTTCAATAAACGCTTTATCAACGGTCATTTTGACGTACTTCTCCATTCTTTTTGATTTCTAGTATTTGAAATTTTTTAGGTATTCTCATGTTTTTTCGGACATGTCCATTGTCTCTTAGACATGTCCACTTGTCCAAGTTAAATGACACCATCTTACGCTTGTATACATCGGAATGGTAAAATTTACTGATTTTTCATTCGGAGGCCTTCGACTAAAATGCGAATAAGCTATGAAAGTCGGAATAGCGTCTATCAAAGGTGGTGGCAATTATCAAGATAATGTACTACCTCGTAAAAAGGCAAAATAATCATAAGGGACATTGCTAGGTATTGACGAATATCTAGCAATTATAATTCATAAACAATATAGTGACTAAGTTCTTTCCACGGTTCAACACCATTAACTCTTGTGAGAATATATTCATTTTCATCTATATAGGCTTTTAAGGCAGTTGGATAATTTTCTATGTTTGATAGTTCATTGATATATTTTTGCAAACTAGAGGTTTGAAGATGTTGTTGGTAAATAGCTCTCAATAATTCTTCTCCAATCTTCTCTGGTAAATGTGTGGTTTGTAGAACCAACTGTTTTTGTTGTTCTTCTTCTAAAGATGACATTAACCGCATAATCGCTCTTTGGCTATCCCTAGCAAATTGTTTTTGGCTTTTATAACCGTTGAAATAAGAAGTATTTATTTTTGATAAAAATGTGAGTGCAATATTGAATGCCAATTCAATTTCATTACTTTTCAATAATGTAAAAATCAATGAATTCCACTTTTTTAATCGAACTCTACTGTTCCTAATATGTATTGATGGTATCAATATCAATTCTATAATCACTTTAGCGTATTCGATTGCTTTTTCC
>CAYLSF010001052.1:0-3108 GCA_964385675.1 uncultured Saprospiraceae bacterium | reverse complement strand
AATTATAAAATAACCAGAATTTATATATAAATATAAAAAATGTATTTTAATTTTAAAAAATAGTTAGCTCAATATCATTTAATTTATTAGAGTAATAAATAGGAGAACTCCAAAATCAAATTGTCTAACTATTAAATCCCAAATAAAAACAAGGTTTTATTATAAAAACATTAATTTTGCACTCGTTTTATTATGAAAGGTTTAAGGTACGAGGTTTAAGGTTTAAGGCTCAATAGATTGACTCATTGTTCCTTAAACCTTAGACCTTAAATCTTGAACTCATAAAATCTAATCATGGAAACAACAGTCGCACAACCGCAAGTATCGCTTCGGTTGCAACGTATGGCAGAATCTGCTACGATTAAAATGGCTCAAATGGCTCGTGATTTAAAAGCACAGGGGCATGATGTTATTAGTTTGAGTTTGGGAGAACCTGATTTTGATACCCCTAAACACATCAAGGAAGCAGCTAAGAAGGCTCTGGATGAAGGGTTTACAAAATATACACCTGTACCAGGTTTGGTAGAATTGCGAACGGCAATTGTTAATAAATTTAAACGCGATAATAATCTGGATTTTGGTATTGACCAAATCGTTGTTTCTAATGGAGCAAAGCAGTGTATTGCAAATTTATCCTTGGTCTTATTAGATGAAGGCGATGAGGTGATTATTTTTTCTCCATATTGGGTCTCATACCATGAGATTGTAAAGTTAGGAGGCGGGACACCTGTACCTGTTTATGCAGGTATTGAGCAAGATTATAAGGTAACGGCGGAACAGGTAAAAGCAGCGATAACAGATAAAACGAAAGCGGTTTTATTTTCTTCTCCCTGTAATCCAACAGGTTCAGTTTATACCAAAGATGAATTACAATCTATTGTAAACGTATTGAAAGACCATCCTCAGATTACGATTATTGCAGACGAAATTTATGAATATATCAATTTTGGAGATCCACACGTCAGTATAGGTTCTTTTGAGGAAGTAAAAGACAGAACGGTAACGGTCAATGGGTTCTCTAAAGGTTTTGCCATGACAGGTTGGAGATTAGGCTATTTAGGTGCTCCAAAATGGATAGCAAAAGCTTGTGCAAAAGTGCAAGGACAGTTTACTTCAGGAGCAAATGCGTTTAGTCAGCGTGCAGCGGCTTATGCATTAGATGCGGGCCTAGAAGCTTCTTTGGAAATGACCGCAGCATTCAAGCAGCGTAGAGATATGATGATTGAATTGCTAAGAGCGATTCCTGGATTTAAAGTGAATCAGCCACAAGGGGCGTTTTATGTTTTCCCTGATATTAGTTCGTTTTTTGGGAAATCTGACGGTACAACTACGGTGAATAATGCAGATGATTTTTGTGAATACTTATTGCAAAATGCCTATGTAGCCGTTGTAACAGGAAAAGCTTTTGGTGCTCCTGATTGTTTTAGATTATCGTATGCAGCATCGGAGGAGTCATTGAGAGAAGCAGTGAGACGAATTGCGGAAACAATTGCTAAGTTAAAATAAAATAAATAGCCACAGATTTACATAGACCTGTCTGCCGACAAGGCAGGTTACTCAAAGTTTAAATCCTTTAAATCTGTGATAATCTGTGGCTTCTTTTTACTTTTGATTTAACAGTTCCTTAGATAATTGAATAATATCAATAGGAGCATCTTTCTCAACGAGTGTATTGGCAATTTTTTCAATTAATTGTTGAATTTCATTGGGTGTATTCGCACTCATAACCAAGCCATTGATAGATAATACATGATTTTTAACCACAAAGGATAAATATTCTTCCCCAACTATTTTGAGCTTCCCTTTTGTAATTTCCTTAGGCATATCAAATGACCATTTCAAAACACTTTTACCATTTGCTAGGGATTTTTTTTGCGGTTTTACCTTAATAGTCGTATCTAATTCGTATTCGATATATTTCTTTTCTACTTGTAAATAGCGACTTAAAATTTCGCCTTCTGATAAATTTTCATTGGGTTCTTTTTTTAAATCATCAATGACTAAGGTGAAAAGTTGTACGATTTTACCATCGACCAAAAAGGTTAGTTTCCCAGAATTGATAGGTTCTACGTTTTCGCCTTCTAGTTTTACAATACAATTGGTATTCAATAAGTTAAAAACGTAATCATACCCTTTGGGGGTTTTCAAACTTGCACTATGATAGTCCATTGCTTTGACTACTTTTCCTTGTTCATAGTTCTTCTTTTCTAGCAAACGACCATCTTTTGCCCAAAACTTAAATTCTCCATCTTTGACCGCTTGTACATAATTTTGAGCTTGCATTTTTTTACCGTTTTCATACCATTCGGTTGTGACACCGTGCTGTATTCCTTTTTGAAATTGAGCTGTTTTACGGAGTTGTTTGTTTTTATACCAATTTTTAACCGTACCATGTGCAACGCCTCCCGTGTAAGGAATTTCTTGATCTATGGTTCCGTCTGCAAACCACCATCTATGTACGCCTTGATATTGACCATTTAAAAACTCACCTTTGGACATGATTTGACCATTTCTATGATACTCAATGACCATTCCATGCGGAACACCATTTTGATAGTTAATCTCTAGTTTTTTACGACCTGTTTTATAATGTTGAATTTCCTTACCGTGTTTTTTACCATTTTCATATTTCACCTGTAGGATTAATCTGCCTTCCACATCCCATTCCTTGGCAACGCCATGCATTTTACCTTCTTTAAAAGGCACTCGTTCTTTTTTCTTACCATTCCGATGAGAAGTGACACCAAAACCTGTAAAAGGCTTCATGGCATATCGTTCGTAAATTAATCCATTGTTATCATCTAAGTTTTCGGCAGGTACTCTTTTTTGAGCGATAGACTGTGTACTAAGTAGTCCAATGATTAAAATAAGACTCAAAAATTGTTGCATAAAAATTGACTTTTGATTTTTAATGTTTAGCGTGTTTTGGTATCTACGACATTCGACATTCGACATTCATGCCGATAGCTATCAAAATTAACTATGTAACCGAAAGATGTTAGTCGTATCTAATTATTGTTTGTTTTGTACTAAAAATGCTGTAAACTATTGATTTAGTAATGGTCAAAAAATAAATTATTGATTTGACGAGTAAATTTTTGTCTTATT
>CAYLSF010001051.1:0-3109 GCA_964385675.1 uncultured Saprospiraceae bacterium | reverse complement strand
TATAAATTAAGAAATAGTAAAAAGGATTCGTCATATTGACGAACCCTTTTTTAATGTATTTTATCGAAAGTCGAAAGTCGAACCTATCGGGACGAAAGTCGCCTTAAAACTGATAAGTTGCTTTTGCTAAAAATAAGCGACCAACAATCGGTGCATTAGCAATAGGACGATAGTCTGCATTGAATAAGTTAGTAACAGTAGCATTTAAACTTAATCCCATGTCAAACGTATATCCGGCACTTAAATCAACCATAGATACGGCTTCAACTGTACCTGCCCAAGCACGACCATTTCTGGTTTCATATTCTCCATTATAACGGTAAGTCACACTACCATTAAATCCTTTTGTAGGTAAATAATCCACCCCAATTCTGAACTTCGTATCTGTTTGATTTAATGCAAACTCTGTAGTTAAACCATCTGCACCACTAATAACTGCATCTGACCAATAAGTATCACTCAACCAAGAGAAATTAGTAAATACAGATAAATCAGAGGTGATTAAATATCTAAGATCTAGGTCAAGACCATAATAGTCAATCTCCTCTAAGTTGAAGAAGGTAACATCTAAGGTTGTACCTGTTATAGACTGATCTGCACTAATTACACCTAAAGGAGAAGGACTACCATTAGCATCGGTTGTTAAGGTTTCTAAAGCACCTTGATAGATACCTGCAACAATCTGAGGTGTAAGACCAAATTGAGCCAGTGAGTCAGCATTTAATGTACCTGCTACAGCATTTGCTAAATCTGCTCCTGCCGTTGGATAAACTACAAACGGAGAAGCAACGGTTGTTCCTGTTACACTATTATTACGTTGAATATAGAATAAATCAATACCAATACTAAACTTATTATTGATAACACCTTTGTATCCAATCTCATACATGTCTGTTTGAGAAGGTACTAATCTTCCTCTACTCAATGGGGTAAAAGTTGGAACACCGGCTGTAGTACCAGCAATATTTGGTAACTCACTAGTTAAATAAGCAATTAATGGTGCAGGTAATTGACCTGATGCACCAATTCCCTGAGTAGCAGCACCATAAGCAATATTTAGAGGGAACGCAAGGCTAGGTAAACGAGACTGTGTGATAAAACTAAACATACCACCATCATCGTAAGTCAATGGTTCAGCTCCACCATTTAAATAAACTTGAAATAACCCTAAGTCAGACGTTGGGAAGTCAGAGTGTAGATTTAAAGATAACGGTGCACCTGTCGCTCTATTCCACGTCAAACGAATACTATTATCTTGAGCAGGCTTATAGACTAAAGCGACTCTAGGAGATACAGAAGTTTCATCTAACGCTGTGAATTGATCCACTCTTGTTGCTGCTATGATATTGAATTGATCCGTTACATTATATTGACCTTGCAAATAAGCACCATAAATAGCGTAATCATCACTATCTTCAAATCTGCCATTTACAGTCTCTCTAGTATCAATAATATTGGCTCTATAATCTGTACCAACTGTAAAATTTAATTTTGAGTTAGCCAAGCTAAATCTATATTGTAATTGCCCTTCTAGTTGATCAATTTCGTTAATAGCGGTTAGACCATTAGTATATAACCAAGATTCTCCATCACTACCTTGTTGCTTTGACCAAAATACTTGTGCGGATAAATCACTAGATTGAAATCGTAATTGAGCAAAAGGTCTTCCTGCTTTAGTGTAGCCTTCTCCCTGCCCACTTCTGAAAATACCTTCACTTTTACCAAAACCCGCAATAGCAGTCAAAGAAGTATTTGGGTCGAATTTATATTCTAGTGTACCTGTAATACCATAATTTAAAACATTGTAATCCAAAGCACCATCTGCTACAAAACTACCATCTACAGCACTAACAACTTGATCAGGATAAGCAGCTAATCGCTCTCTAGCGGCAGCTTCTGTAGTATCTACTTGAAATTCTTCAGCTGATCTATAGAATGCAGTAATTTTATAACCTAATTTACCATCTGCAACTACACCTGCATGACGTAAAGCAGCTTGTAATTGACTTTGGTTTCCACCACCTACACTAATGGTTGTTCCTTGCTCTTTAAAAGGACTTTTAGAAATAAAATGCACAACTCCAGATTCCACACCAGGACCATATAAAGCACCACTAGGCCCTTTTACAACCTCTACACGCTCTAAATCAATAGCATCAATAGGTTGCTGACCAAATTGAATCGCTCCAAAACTAGGTAGTAATATATTTCGATAATCAGAGATAATAAAGGTTTCCGTAGCAAAAACGGTATTTCTACCTCTAAGTGTAATCTGTCCATCAGATACACCAAATTGTCCAACATCTACCCCTGTTGTATTTCTAAGTAGAGAGAAGGGATTTGCTGTTAAATCCGACTTAATCTTTGGTGCTTCAATTACACTTACTGCTGCAGGAGACTCTTGTAAGGTTTCTTCTTTTCTGGAAGCCGATACAACGATAACATCTAACTCAACCCCTTGTTCTAAAGCAATATCTATCACTTCTCCACCCCCTAGCGGAACATCTTGGTTTTTGTAACCAGTGTAAGTCACTAATAACGTAGTAGCTCCTGATGGTACTTTAATGATATAAGTACCATCAATATCTGTTAGAACACCAACTGCTGTATTTTTAACAAATATTGAGGCTCCAATAAGCGGCTCATTTGTGGCAGCATCTGTTACTTTACCACTAATTGTAGTTTGAGCTTGTAAAGACCATGCAAAGAGGCAACATAGCATGACCAAGCATACTTTAAGTAAGCTTTTTTTCATAAGTAAAACTATTTTATTAAAAATGATTTAGAATGTATGTTATATAATTGAGTTTTGATTTAATGGTAAATGACCTTGGTTTTAGATTGATAAATAAAGTCTAGTTTTCAATACTTCACAGAAGTCAAGTATTATTGATGATTAATTGTTTGTAAGTGAATTGACTTTCAGTATATTATGAAGAAAATTGCCACTATATCATACAAACAGTTATCAGGATTAACTATGTAGTCTAACTTTCCAGCTGTAACTGGTTTTAAATTACATTCAATTTCTCTAAATTTCTGATGAGCTTCCCTTCTCGTAATTCTTAATTCTAATACAATAATATTTAAAATTTTTAAATATATCTAA
>CAYLSF010001050.1:739-3110 GCA_964385675.1 uncultured Saprospiraceae bacterium | reverse complement strand
CTTTGTGACCTTTTGTGTCTTTGTGGTTCAAAATATTTTTTATAAGAAAACCCTTGTTTTGATCTCTATAATGGGAAACAAGATAAGAAATATATTTATGAGAATCGACTTTTGTACTTCCCGACAACTGTACGGGAAGCTATCGGTATTCGACAATCGAACAACGTGAGAAAATAGTTTGGCTAAATGAACATTTCTTTGTGCACTTTCTTTATGACCTTTTTCCCGATAGCTATCGCAGGGCTGTAAAGTTCTAAAAAGTTATTTGAAATATTAGAAAAATTTTAACTTAGCACTAAATAATCCCGATAGCTATCGGGACGACAAAAATAATCTACCCAAGAATGTACATTTATAAAATCACCATTCCTTAGAAAAACTTGAAATCAAAATGGTACAAAATAATTTATTTTACTTGTTTCTAGGAATACTCTTATTGATGGGGTGTACAGAAGATGAGGGAGTACCTTGCAATCCACCTTCGCCTGATGCTTTTTATTTTCAATTGGTGAATACCGATGGTGAAGATTTGATGTTTGGGCAAGATACCATCTATTATTTTAATGATTTGGAATTATATCATTTTGCTGGTAATAGCCGTAAAGATATTGTGTTAGAAACGCTTCGATTTGGAGAAGATAGAATTGTTACCGGTAATATCTTTCCAACTGCTGCTGAACCCAATAAGCAATTTTTCTTACAACTCAATGAAACGGATACAGACACTTTTAGTGTAGAAACTTTTGATATTAATCTAGCAGATTGTGAAGCCTATAATTGGCTGAATGTAACCTATAATGATGTACTTTATGATAAAGCGTTTATTGTTCGTTTTGTGAAAGATTAAGGTTTCGTATGTTTAATCTTATTCTCTCAAAATTCGTGTACCTACTTCCACCTTTTTCACAAAGGGCTATCGGGACTATAAAAACTGTTCACCGTCCACCGTTTGTCGTTCACCGTGTTACCAAATTATTAATTGCCTCCACGATTTGACCAATATTATGCTGATAAAATCCACAAGCATTAAAGCAATTACATTCTATAATTTTATACCCGTTTGGCATTTGAGCAATGTCCATCACATATACATCATGTAGTCGATAGGTTTTAATTTGCTCTTTTGTAAAATCTAACAGGTCATTTGGTAAATCTGTAATATCAATATCTAATTCACCATCCCTCATATATCGACTAGCGGAAATAATCTTATCATCTACAATAAAAACTCGCCATTCTTTTAAAATTACTTTTGGGGTAGCTATCCAGATTTGAGTATTGGCTTTAAAATCAGGCAATTCAAGTAATAACATTTTATTTGCCCATATTTTCAAATTCTCCGCTGTATCCAATTGTCCACTAAATAATTTACTATCTGCATTAGGACGAATAAAATACGCTTCATTTCCCTTTAAATTGGTCAATTCTCCTAAAGTCATTAACTGTCCATCCGCATTTAATACATTATCCTTCCATTGCTTTACATAATTGGACATGGTAAAATTATCCTCATTATAAAACACATATTTATTATAAGTAGCATCTTGATAAGCCGTCAGCATCAAAGTTGTAGAACCATAAAAGATATGATAATCTGCTTGATTATTAATGGAAGGCAATTCCATTGAAAAAGGAATCATTTCTATGGCTTCCCAAGTTTCAGTTGGTGGAGTCAATGCACTTCTGATTTGCTCTAGAACTTTTGGTTTAGTTAGGTTGTGTTGTAATATCCAGTTTATGGTGGTGTGTTTTGACATTTGATTTTTGTAACGGCTGTTTTAACTGCCGACTAAGTAGAGACGGCAACTAAAGTAGCCGTTATGAAAACAGCTACAAAGTCAAGACCTTGTAGCTGCTATAATCCTTATACTTAAAACAGACAGGAATCCCGATAGCTATCGGGATGTGCTACATTTCTACTTTTCTGGACGCATTTGTGGAAAGAATAAAACTTCTTGAATTGAACTTTGATTGGTCAACATCATCACCAAGCGGTCAATTCCAATACCTAAACCAGAAGTTGGAGGCATTCCATATTCTAACGCCCGCAAGAAATCTTCATCCAGTGCCATTGCTTCATCATCTCCTCTAGCCGCTAATTTCAATTGCTCCTCAAAACGTGCTCTTTGATCAAGCGGATCATTTAATTCTGAATAGGCATTTGCAATTTCTTTTCCATTAACAAATAACTCAAAACGCTCTACCAATCCTTCTTTTGAACGATGCTTCTTTGCTAAAGGAGACATTTCCACAGGATAATCGGTAATGTAAGTTGGTTGAATTAAGTTATCTTCTACTTTTTCCCCAAAGATTTCATCCACCAATTTTCCTTTACCATATTTCGGGTCAGCATAAATTCCCAAATCTTTAC
>CAYLSF010001050.1:0-729 GCA_964385675.1 uncultured Saprospiraceae bacterium | reverse complement strand
AATCCTTCTTCATCCATTTCCGAAATATCAATACCTGTATATTCTTTAATAGAATCATACATGGATAAACGTCTGTAAGGCCCTTTGAAGTCCACTAGGTTATCTCCGAATTGAGCTTTGGTCGTTCCATTTACAGCCATCGCAACGTGCTCCAGACAATTTTCAACCATTTCCATCATCCAGATATAATCCTTGTAGGCTACATAGATTTCCATCGCTGTAAACTCAGGATTGTGCGTTCTGTCCATTCCTTCATTTCGGAACATTTTGGCAAATTCAAATACGCCATCAAACCCCGCTACAATCAATCTTTTCAAATACAACTCATTGGCAATACGCATATATAATGGCATATCCAATGTATTGTGATGCGTTTCAAAAGGACGAGCTGCCGCCCCTCCATGAATCGGTTGCAAAATCGGTGTTTCCACCTCTAACCAACCTTTGTCCACAAAGAAGCTCCTCATGGAACTAATCACTTTTGAGCGCTTCAAAAAGATTTCTTTGTATTGTGGATTCACTGTCAAATCTACATAACGCATCCGATAACGCAATTCAGGATCTTTGAACTCATCATAGACATTACCGTCTTTATCTCTTTTAACAATTGGTAAAGGACGAATTGATTTTCCTAAAAATTTCAATTCACGGGTATGAATAGAAACCTCTCCTGTTCCCGTAGCAAACACCTCTCCTCGCACAGCGATATAATCCCCGATATCCAAGAGT
>CAYLSF010001049.1:0-3111 GCA_964385675.1 uncultured Saprospiraceae bacterium | reverse complement strand
AGTTAATCCTAAACAAGTGGCCATGATTAACCCTGCACCTGCCGTTGTTCGACAAGCTAAAAAGCGTTGGTTAACATTGAATTTGGGAAATCAGGCAGCTACTGCAAATTATCAGTTTTTTACGACGGGAAATAAAATGGTTTTAGAATAGTTTTTAACATACATTTTAGTAGCAATAGTACGGTGTTTTTTTTGCTACTAATTAACACAAAACTCACTAATCATCTGTTAGTTAGTATTTTGTATAATTATCAAAACATTATATATTAATAATGTAGGTAATGTAGCCAGATTTTGTAATTACTTTATTGGGTAACAATTCCAGTTGTTCTAGTGTGACATTTTTTAGATTAAAAAAATTAAATAAGGATTAATAAAAACCTCTGTGTTACTCTGCGTCTCCTCCGTGTACTTTGTGTTCAATAAATCACTCAAAATCTCTCCACCAAGTCTCCTGCTCTACCGAATCCACCGTAAATATTTTCCCCAAAGACGGTGTAGTATAATTCATTTGTAATTGCTTCGCTGCTTTTATAAAATCTTCGACAGGTTCTTTCCAAGTGTGTTGATAAGATAATGGGAAACCACCCCAATGGACAGGCATTGCTTTTTTGACATTCGCATCTATTGCTGCTTGTACACTTTCATCAGGAAATAAATGAACGTCATGCCAATCCTCGTTATATTGACCACATTCCATAAAGGCAAAATCAAATGGTTCTAGCCGTTCACCAATGATTTTGAAATGTGTATTATAACCCCCATCTCCACTAAACCATATATTTTCTATCCCATTATTTAAAGCCCATCCACCCCACATCGTTTTTTGCCTATCCGTCAAGCCTCGACCCGAAAAATGTTGCGTTGGTGTAAAGGTGATGGTAATGCCATTAATATTAAACGTATTCCACCAATCTACTTCTTGAATAAGATTCGCATCAACGCCCCAACTCACTAAATGCCGCTTCACGCCTAATGACACTACAAATTGCTTAGTCTTAGATTTTAGCTTTTGAATACTTGCATAATCTAAATGATCATAATGATCATGTGTCAATAAAACCAAATCAATAGTAGGAAAATCATCAATTAGATTCAAGGTGTTTTTAGAAAATCGGTTAGTAGGAATAGGGGCAATCGGCGTTGTGTCAGGCCCTAACATTGGATCAATCAAGATATTGGTTTCATTCATTCGTAAAAACACTACTGAATGACCGTACCAAATCATCTTTGCCTTATCAGAAGGAGCTTCAAAAGCCGTTTTATCAAAAGGAATAACGGGAAGCGGCTGCTTCGGTTCTCTTCCCTTCATATTCCTTAATTGCTTATAAAGAATCTGAGGAATTTTCCAAAGACTTGGCGTTAAACTCACAACTTCTAAGTTATGAAATTGCCCATTTTTCCAGTTTTCAGACTGCTGATATTGTGCAGTGTGCTGCTTTGTAACTCGCCCGCCAAATTGTTTTAAAATCATACTTTGAAAAACAAGTTGAAATTTTAAAAGTTTAAGCCCTTATGTCATTCCGTGCTTGATTCTCCCGATAGCTATCGGGATCCCAAAACATAAGGAAAAAAGGTTAAGCCTTCAAAAACATCAAAAGACTTAACCTTTTCATTGTACTTACTTGGGATCCCGATCACTATCGGGAGAAACGAGTTCGGAATGACGTTCAGGTTGGAAAGCCTTTACAATCTCCCGATACAATTCCAAATTCGCCATATCATCGCTAGGCACATAAGACGAATCATTATAATTCGGATTAGCCGATAATTTTACTATCACTGTATTCGTTTGTGGATTAACATAGATATTTTGATTATAAACGCCTAATGCCATAAATTCCCCAACTTCACTTTTAGGAATCCACCATTGATAGCCATACCCTAACTGTCCTTCTTCGGGTTGAATATGCGGTGCGTCAGGTGTTAAAGAAGCCTTCACCCAAGTTTCAGGGACAATTTGTTTTCCATTCCAATTCCCTTTATGGAGATACATAGAGCCAATTTTTGCAAAATCTCGAAGCGTCAAATTTAAACCACCTAATGCCATTTCCATCTTTTCGCCATCAATCAGCCAATAACCGTCGTATTCCATCCCCATAGGGGTGTAAAGTTTTTCCTGCATATAATCCGTAATCGTTCTCCCCGTGGCTTTGGTGATAATCATACCTAAAACATGTGTATTGATACTCACATAATGATTTACGGTACCCGGTTCTACTTCTCTTTCTAATGTACTTGCAAATTCATCTTGCGAATCCCCCATGGCAAATCCTCGTCCCCAACGATTAATATCACTATTGAAATCTCCATAATCCTCATTGAATCGAACACCTGTGGACATTTGTAATACATCTTTGATGCGTACCCCTTCGTACCCCGATCCTTTCAAACTTGGACAATATTCTTCTACAGTTTGCTCCAAACTTTTGATATGACCTTCTTCTACGGCTATTCCAAATAAGGCTGAAATGTAAGATTTTGCCATTGACCAAGATATATTTCGAGTATCTTCCGTATTCCCTAAAAAGTAATTTTCATAGACAATGGTATCGTCTTGAATAATTAAAAATCCAGTTGTCCAAGAGTCTTTTAAATATTGTTTAGTTTCATAGGTTTGCCCTTGATAGGAAAAATTTTCGGGCAAGTTGATAGGTGTTTCTTTTGCATATTGATACGGTGTTGAAGCCGCCTTCAATTCACTCACAGGCCAAACCTTATTAAAGGTTCTAAAATTTTCAACAATCACATCTTCATCAAATAAATGAACCGTACGTTGTAACATTTCATATTTTGGGTAGAACCAAATACCTCCTGCAATCAGTGCGAGTAAAACAGCTAGGACGATTTTATGCCAAGTTTTCATAATTTGAATTTATTTAGAAGTCAGAGGTCAGATCGTCTATTTCATAGACTGTCAGAAGTCAGATAAAATTTTAGATCATCATGTTAAGTCTGCTTTCTAATAATGAAATGATTTTTCTTCTCGTAACTAACAATTTAAACAATAGCTTCAATAGAAGCTGCTTTCTTTAAATAATATTTTACATTTTCTTTTACCACTATATCTAATGGTAAATGTTGGTGTTGCTCAATTTTTTCTTTAAGAAT
>CAYLSF010001048.1:0-3114 GCA_964385675.1 uncultured Saprospiraceae bacterium | reverse complement strand
ACGTTTTTTACATTTCTTTATTATAAGATTTTCTTAGATTTTAATTACTTTTAAGATCAATCGGGATAAATGATAATCTAACAAGACATTACATATATTTATTTCAGGTCATACAACAATTAATAAGAAAGGCTAATACAAATTCCTATGCTATCACTAGATGTCAAACTACTTATGGTATTGTTATTTTTTACATTACCTAAAAGCGATCAAGAGTTGGCTCTATCTAATGCACAACTTACGAGACTTACTGGCGGCTTTGAGCATTCCCTTATTTTGGACGAGGGTAATGTTTATCAATTTGGTAAAAACTTATCATTCACTACTGCAAGTGCAAAAGCAAATCTACTTGAAAAAGGAACAACACCATTGCTCACCAGAACTTATGCTATTGCAAGAGGTAGTGCCTCACAACACATTGTAGCATTACGTCAAGATGGTACGGTTTGGACGTGGGGGAATAATGATTTAGGTCAATTGGGCAATGGCTCAACGATTTCAATAGCTACTCCTAAAATGGTCAAAAATCTTCAAAATATCGTACAGGTTGCTGCTGGTCATGGGCATAGTTTAGCACTGGATCATGAAGGTAGCGTATGGTCATGGGGTTGGAATAAGAACGGTCAATTGGGATTGGGAAATACGAATGATAAATTAGAAGTCAAGAAAATTCCTAACCTCACAGAAATTGTGGATATAAAAGCAGGTTATCATCATAGTATCGCTTTAACCTCAAAAGGTGAAGTGTATGCTTGGGGTAAAAACAATAATGGTCAATTAGGAAATGGTTCTAATGAAAATTCGATTCGTCCATCTAGAGTCATGCGTTTAGAAAATATTGTGCAAATCTCTGCGGGTAGTTTTCATAATATAGCCGTTGATAAAGAAGGAAATGCTTGGGTTTGGGGCTGGAATGATTACGCACAGTTGGGAGATAATACCTTTATGAATTGGAATATACCACAGAAGTTAGCTATTCAAAATGTACAATCGGCTTCAGCAGGTGGTTTACACACCTTGATTGTAAAAAAAGATGGAACTGTTTGGGCTTGGGGCTGTAATACATTTGGGCAAACATCGGGTAAGAAAACCAGAAATGTCAATCAACCCAAACAAATTAAATCCCTTAAAAATATTAAAGAGGTAACAGCAGGGGATTTACATAGTTTAGCTTTAGATAAGCAGAATAAGGTCTGGACATGGGGCTTGAATAATCATGGTCAATTGGGGAATGGAACAACTCAGAATAGTAGTTTCCCAATGTCTATATATCAACTGAAAGAAAAAGAGCGTATTCAATTAGATCCACCGAAAATCAGCGAGCCTATTGAGGAGAAAGAAGAAGCACTTGCTTTTGCTCCTGAAAGAGAAGAAATCGAGGTTTTTGGTGTTCAAGATGCTAAAAAGATTGAGGAAAAAGACGCTATCGTAACCAATGAACCCACTCAATTCAAAATTGAAATGGAATCGGCTCCTATGGATACGATGTATCACTTGATTGCGTCTATGTCCTCTGTTACAGATGATTGTCCGATTAGTGAAGAATTAAGAAATACGCCTATCCTATTAGATTGTAATTTGGACAAAGGGAACATTTCTTTGAACTGGAGTATTAAATCTAAAAATGTTGATAGATTTTTTATTGTAGAGCACAGTAAAAATGGAAAACGATGGAATGAGTTAAGTAATTATCCTGACGTAGAGTTTAAATCTAGCAATGAATTGTATTCTATATTAGATGAACAAGTAGCAAATGGTACAAATTACTATCGTCTAAAGCATTTAGATTGTAATGAGAATTATGTATATTCTCCTAGTGTATCTGCTCAATGTATTTCTAAAAATACCATGAAAAGTGGGATGAATTTTATTAATGTGGAGCAGGATAAAAACGAATTTGAGATTACTGTTAAAAATTTGGATAAGAAAAAATTGATGTACGAATTGGTTGATGCGAGTGGAAATGTATTAGCTAAGAAAAAAATCAAACGTAAGCTATCTAAATTTAAAGAAGGAGCAGATTTAGCAGAAGGTACTTATATGTTGTTCTTAATCGATCCAAAAACAAATGACGTATATGATGCCCAGAAATTAGAAAAAACGGATGATTAAATCATTTATTTGATATAAATTGCAAAAGGCTGATACAACTTAAATGTATCAGCCTTTTTTAATATTAAAAACTGACGATTTACATTATGACTAGAGTTTTAATAGTATTATCTATTCTCCTACTAAGTGCTTGTAATTTTGCCCAAGATGAAGATTTTCAATCTGATGCTGAAGGATTTGAACAGCGACTGCAACAGCATAATTTTTTTCAAATCTTAGATGCGACAAATATACAAGCTCGAATCAATCATTACAATCTAGTGCAAAAGGATATTAACAAATATCAACCTAGTCGATTGAATGAGGAAAACCAAAAAATATTAGCTAAACTTCAAGAAACAGTACAACATAGGGTATGGACACTTAATACTTTTAAACCTTATCAATGGAATCCAACAACGTATAATTTAATGCCACACTTTCAATTTATCTATAATGATACAATTCAAGAATCCGAAAAGTCAAAACGATTGATTCAATTACTAAAACAAGTTCCAGAATATTATGAAGCTGCTAAAAGTCAGATACAACACCCGACCTTATTTCACACACAATTGGCTATTCAACAACAAGAGGATGCGTATTTCTTTTTTAAAGATGAATTATCCAATTGGCTTAATACAATTGATGCAATAGACATCGAAAAAAACAATGTTAATTTTCATCGCCAAAAAGTCTTACTAAGTGTAAAGGATTTTTTAGGGTTTTTAAATAGTAAAATCAATAATGCAGATGATGGAACACCACAAGATAGTTTAAGTACTGTAGAGGCTAAAAAAGTATTATATGCCAAGCAATATAGTATTAATAATGATACTTTAAGTGTGGAAACTTTTAATGAATTATTGTTATCCAATTAAAATATTTTTCGCTCCTACTGATAGTAATCAAATGGGGGGTAGCTGTGGAAATGATGTTTAAAGCGTCAAATAAGTATCACGATAATTGCATAAAAACTAAAAAGAGTTGGCTGATAGATATAAACCAACTCTTTTAAATGTA
>CAYLSF010001047.1:0-3114 GCA_964385675.1 uncultured Saprospiraceae bacterium | reverse complement strand
ATAATATTTTTGTTAAAAAATAAGGCTCTCCTATGGTTTCTATAGGAGGGCTTTTTAGCGTTTTACATTTTATTTAAACAATCATGAAAAAATATTTATTGCTATCCTACTTATTGCTAATGACAACTTTAGTTTGGTCACAAACAGGTTTCTTAAGGGGTAATGTTTTGGATAAAGATGCTGGTTATGCAGCAATTGGAGCGAATGTTTTAGTCGTTGAAACAGGCTCGGGTGTTATTACGGATTTAGATGGAAATTATAGTATTAAATTGAATGCAGGTACTTACACTATTAAAGTAAGTTATACAGGATATGCCACACAAGAGTTTAAAGATATAACCATTAAAGCAGGCGAAACCACCATTTTAGATGTACAACTTAGTTCAGAAGCAGAGGTTATTGATCAGATTGTAGTGGTAGATAAAGCAATCACAAATACGGATCAAGCTATCAATACATTGAAAGCAAAAGCGGCTGTTCCTTTAGATGGTTTATCCAATCAGTCTTTGAGAAGAATTGGAGGAAGCAAAGCTTCTGATGTTATCAAAGCGGTAACAGGGGTAAGTGTGGAAGGTGGAAAATATGTCTTTGTTCGTGGTTTGGGGGATAGATATACAAAAACCATTTTAAATGGTATGGATATACCTGGATTGGACCCAGATAGGAATACCCTTCAAATGGATATTTTTCCGTCTAGTATCATTGAAAATATCATCGTCTATAAAGCCTTTTCTCCAGATTTGCCTGGTGATTTTACAGGAGGTATCGTCAATATAGACACCAAAGAATTTCCACAAGAAAGAACGTTCAATATTTCTGCAGGAATTGGCTACAATCCAGATATGAATGGCAATAGCAATTATCTAACCTCCAATACAGAAGGAGAATATGACTGGTTAGGATTTGATGACGGTTCAAGAGATTTAAAATTTAGAAAAGATTTCCCTATTCCAAATCCAGCACAAAATAGTCAATCCTTAGAGTTAATTACTCGTGCTTTCAGTAGCGAATTAGCAGCTAAAACAGCAACTAGTCCTATAAATTCTAATTTATCTATTTCTTATGGCGATCAGCATCCGCTAGGAGAAGGGGATTTAACATTAGGTTATAATGCGGCTGTAAACTATAGAAATACAACAACCTTCTTTGAAGAGGTAGAATATAATACCTATCAGAAATCAGATGATTTATCTGTTTTTGAATTGGATCAAGAGAGAATTCAAAAGGGTTCATTAGGCTCTAACAATGTTTTATTAAGTGGTTTAGCTGGTTTAGCACTTAAATCGACTAATCATAAAGTTTCTTTGAATTTAATTTCTATTCAAAATGGTCAATCTTCTGGTGGTTTATTTAATTCAGATGTTTTTATTAGTTCTGCCGCTACGTTGATTACAGATAATATAGAATATACAGAGCGTTCGATTAATAATGCCTTATTAAAAGGAAAACATAGTTTTGGTGATGGAGACTTTGAAGTAGAGTGGAAACTTTCTCCAACTATTTCTACTATCAATGATAAAGACATCAAAGCAACTAGTTTCCGTTTAGATGATGGCGTATTGAGTATAGACCCTGCAGAGGGTGCATTACCCGTTAGGCTTTGGCGTAACTTAGAAGAAACGAACTATACCGGTAGAATAGATTTAACTAAAAAAATTCCTATCGGAAGTGGCGATAATAAGAGAGATTCCAAGTTGAAAGGTGGATTTAGTTATGTTGAAAAAACAAGGGATTATGAAATCTTAGCGTATGAATTTAGAGTAAGAAATCAATCTACTATCAACATTAATGGTGATCCTGACGCTTTACTACAGCCTGAAAATATTTGGACTACTCAAACCGATGCTGGAACTTATGCTATTGGTAACTTTGAACCTACTAATACATTTAATGCCACTCAAAACATTCTTGGTGGATATTTGATGCACGATGTATTTATTACACCCGAACTTAGAGCAATTTATGGATTAAGAGTAGAGCAATTTGAGCATTTCTATACGGGTACGAATAACTTAGGAGATGTTTCTTTTGATAATGAAAAAATCATCGAATCCACTAACTTTCTACCGTCTTTAAATTTAGTATATGAGTTACGTAAGAAAATGAATTTAAGGGTATCTTACAACCGTACTGTTGCTCGTCCATCTTTCAAAGAAGCGTCTATTGCACAGATTTTTGATGCAATCTCAGGTAGAACATTTATTGGTAATGTAGATTTAGAAGTATCAGAGGTTGATAACTACGATATTCGTTGGGAATTATTCCAAAATAGTGGTCAATTGTTTGCAGTAAGTGGTTTCTATAAATCCTTTAGCAACCCAATCGAATTAGTCGCCTTCTCTCAAGCCGCTCCAAACTCTTTTACACCAAGAAACGTAGGAGATGCACAGATATTAGGACTCGAAGTAGAGGTTAAGCAAAATCTAGATTTCATCAGTGAAAAACTAAATAAATTTAGCTTAGGTACAAATGTAACTTTGGTAGATGCTCAGGTAGAAATGGATCAAAGTGAAAATGGTGAATTTCAATCTAGAACTGAAAATGCAAGAGTAGGCGAAACCATAGAAGAAACTCGTCCTATGCAAGGGCAAGCTCCTTATATCATCAATGCTTATGTGAATT
Source organism: uncultured Saprospiraceae bacterium (assembly GCA_964385675.1). Taxonomy (GTDB): domain Bacteria; phylum Bacteroidota; class Bacteroidia; order Chitinophagales; family Saprospiraceae; genus CAYLSF01. Next base: position 492 of record CAYLSF010001047.1, on the reverse strand, counting down.
ATGTGGATAGAGCAAAAGGATGGGAAGGTAATGTAAGCTACAATGTACAAGGTAAGAGTTTATTTATCGTAGGTATTGGTCAAAATCCTGATGTATTCCAATCACCTTTTAATGGTTTAAACCTTAAAGTGACTAAAACTTTTGGTACAACGGAGACTGATGGTAATATACAAGATGGTAAGTTTAGAGTCAGTCTTAGAGCAACGAATTTATTGAATGCGAATCAACAAAAAGTATATGAATCTTTTGGTTCAGATGACCAAATCTTTGAACTATTCCGCCCTGCGAGAACGTTCTCTTTGAGTTTTGGGTATCGTTTCTTTTAGGGTTAGTGATTGGTGATTAGTATGTACTGTCCTAAAATAGGTTGACAAATTAAATAAATTTAAATTGGCGTTATTAAAAATTTATTAATTGTTTATTAATCAAAGATTTACATAAGTAGCGTACTGCAAAAGGTCATTTTTTTGAATAGAAATCAGTGCCGATATT
>CAYLSF010001046.1:0-3117 GCA_964385675.1 uncultured Saprospiraceae bacterium | reverse complement strand
AATTTTTTTTCATAGAATACATATCAACTAAATTTGCTATCCCCTACTTTAACTTCCTCCCATAATATCTGTACTTTTAGTCTATTATATAAATAAGTCAAAATTTGAAACCATGAAAAGACTAATCCTTTCCATTGGACTTATCTTACTCACATTACCATCCTTTTCGCAAGATGTAATCGCCGATCTCTTCCGTGCTTCCTACAAAGTCTTTGAACTCCAACGCAATTCTTTCGGAATTTATAGAGACTCTAAGCTATTTATTGGAAATGATTTTCATCCTTCCTCTGTGGCGAATGTTGGGGTAGGATTAATGTCCCTCTGCATTGCAGATTCTATGGGATGGATTAGTAATGCAGAATATTTAGCAGAAGAAACGCTAAAAAGTATGTCAGGCAACCGACCTGGATTTACGCCTGATAGAAATGCGACTGGATTTTATCGTCATTTTATAGAAATGAATACAGGAAATCAAGCATGGAATTCGGAGTATAGCACGATTGATTCCGGGATATTTTTGTGTGGGGCGTTATTTGCCAAAAAGTATTTTAACAACAATACCACCATAGAAAGTTATGTGGAGCAAATCTATAATACAATGGATTGGTCAAAAGTAATTGCAGATGTGCAGCAAGGGCGATTGTATATGATTATGAATGCCAATGGTAATGGACAAAGTAATGCGAGCTTACCGCCTTTTAATGAATATATGATAGTGGCATGGTTAGCTATGAAAGCCGAGCAAAATAATCCTGGTGATGCCACACAGCTTTGGAATTTACATTTTGAACATGCGGATAGTTTATTGACTAAAACATATCAAGGGATTCCTGTTTTAACAGATTCGCCAAATAGTTATATCCCTTCTTTTACCTTGCAATTTCCTTATTATATGTGCCATCATTTTACGACACAAACTGACTATCTACAATATTTTGAACAGGCTCGTCGTGCTGATTCGCTTTGGTTTGCGACCGTTACGAATTATAATAGTTATGAATGGGGTTTAGGGGCAGGTAGTTATAATACAGGTTCGGGCTACCATGCAGATGAAATCAATGATAATCCTTCTCAAATTGTTTCACCACACATTATCGCAGGATTTATTCCCATCTATCCACAAGCCGAGCAAGATTTAATTGATTTGTACAATAACAACAAAGGTAAATTCACCTTACCCAATAGTTCAGCACCCAATCAGATTTTATGGCGATATAGTAACACTGTACCTTCTTGGTCTGCCAGTGAAGTGCAAGGAATTGATTATTCTACGATGCTATTTGGGTTAGCGAGTTTACCACAATTTTTGGGCAAAGACTTTTTTGCCTATTACAATGATTATGATTTTCCACCTTACAGTACTTCTACGATAACTATTGAATCCAATCATAATTTAACCATTTACCCAAATCCTGTTCAAGATGAATTGAATCTTAAAATTGAAGGAGTGTATCAAGGAAAATTACAATTGAGGATTTTGGACATAGAAGGAAAGCTACTTCAAATTTTGGAAGTTATGAAAAATGAATCGACTACTCATTATTTAATTCCCTTTCAGGAGTGGACGAGTGGAGTTTATTTTGTTGAAGTATTGGGGGATGATGGGCAGAGATTAGTAAAGAAGGTAGTAAAATAAATTGATTCCAAAGAAAATGGAGAAGACATGGAATTACATAAAGTATTTTAAATTTTTCTTTGTGTAACTCTGTGTCTCCTCCGTGTTCTCTGTACTACAACTTTATAAAAGTTTACAAAAAACAAATTTTTTGAATTCTATCCCCATTCGATTATTGGGATTTGAAATTTGGAATTTGTGGCTTTCCACCATGTGTTCATTTCCCTTTAAAATTAGGTCGCAACTAACCGATTTCTTCTCCGATTCAATACCATATAAACGACACTAGACACCATACTTACCAGAAAGGAAAATACGCCAAAGAACGCTCCATTAGTTAATCCATAATTAATCGGGTTAGCTAACATATAATGCTCTGCTTGCCCTGCAATAGCAGCTTCGCTATAATTATGTTCTGCCCAATAGGTTTCAGCTTGTTGCATACTATTGGCTAGAAGAGACGTATCAATAAACGCAGCGTGTATATAAGTAGCCATTGCTACACCGATACCTGCGACACCAGCAGCGACTAAACTCAATACCACAACATCTTCTGCTTTTTGTAGCTTAAAGAAATGATACATGGCATAAAAAACCGTTAAGAGCATAATCAAGACCGTCGAAGAATAAATTCCATTTCCTTCTTCTGGTATATTATCCAAATATGGCTTTAGGAAAAATAAGAGATTGAGTAATACAACTAAAACAGACCCTGCTAAGAGTCCTTGACTTAAAATTGGTGAGGATTTCATATTAGGTTTTAATTTGATAATCGATTCCCGAAAATTGAGTATCGAAAAGGTTAATAAAAGTATATACTTAGTAAACGCAAAGACGCTAAAAAAATTACACTTGTTTAATTCTCTAAAAATAATGTTTCTGTAATTTCGTACAAAATTATCAACCATGCGAAAACCAAATTTTTGTTCAAAGTGCGGGAGTCCACTAGAAGTAGGAGAAAGAACAGGTAGAGAACGTTTAGTATGTTCTGATGAATCTTGTGATTTTGTACATTGGAATAATCCAACGCCTGTAGTTGGAGCAATTGTGGAATATGAGGGTAAGGTATTGTTAGTGCAGAGTATTGGTTGGCCAAAATCATGGTATGCTTTAGTAACGGGTTTTTTAGAGGCTGGTGAAATGCCTGAACAGGGTGTTGTTCGAGAGGTAGAAGAAGAAGTAGGATTAGAGGTTACAGAAGTGAATTATATTGGTATGTATCCCTTTTATAGAATGAATCAATTATTGATTATCTATCACGTAGTGGCAGAAGGGGAAATTGAATTAGATACATCTGAATTATCAGATTATCGTTTATATACCTTAGAAGAAGTACGTCCGTGGCCAGCAGGCACCGGTATTGCGTTGAGAGATTGGTTACGCACTAGAGGTTATGAAAAAGAATTAATGCCATTTCCACGATAATGGTAGAGACGTTTTATAAAATGTCTCATTCTCCACAGATACTATAAAATATAAATTCTGTATGGTTTATTAAAATA
>CAYLSF010001045.1:0-3121 GCA_964385675.1 uncultured Saprospiraceae bacterium | reverse complement strand
CACCGAAAAATCCATATTATAAACATATTTTATTGCGGTCTTTTCTAAGTCTTCCAACCATTGCAAATCCTCCAAATTCATGGTAGGTGTTTCTACTTTTTGTTCCCTTAGTTCTTGTTCTGCTTTAATGACTTGTTGATTGGTGAGGATCGTATTGACTCGAATAGTGAGTTCTCTATTGTCAAAAGGCTTGGTAAGGTAATCATCTACACCGATTCGTAAAGCATCTAGTTTTACATTAATGGCTTGTTGTGCGGTAAGCATAATCACGGGAATAGTTGCATATTCATTATTATTTTTCAGCTGATTCAATAGTTCTAAGCCATCCATATTAGGCATCATATAATCTGATATGATTAAATCGGGACGACTCTGCTTTAAAAAATCAAGGGCTTGTTGACCATCTTGCACAAAGTGAACATCGTGTTCTTCACTCAATATACTATTTAAGTAATTCGACATATCCATATTATCCTCTACCACAAGAATATGAGTGACATCACTTGGAGATGTGGAGAGAATCGGAGTATTATTTGGAACAGTATATTCAACGATTGATTGAGGAGTAATTAGGGTATTGAAAATAGTGGTTGCTTCTTCATTAATGATTGTGTTGTTATCCATTTTTTTAGGGAAACGAATCGTAAAAACACTTCCTTTATTCCATTCACTTTCTAGCGAAATGGAACCATTGATTAAATTCATATATTCTTTACTAATTGCTAATCCAATACCCATACCACCTTCATTTGGAAGATTTGCTGGATTAACTTGAAAATGCCTATCAAATATTTTATCAATATCTTCAGTAGCAATTCCTTTTCCGGTATCTTCCACAGTAATAATTACCTCCTCTCCTAAGTCTGTTACGTTGATGCTTACTTTTTCATTTTTTGAGGTAAATTTAAATGCGTTTGAAAGTAGATTTCGAATAACTATCATCAATTTTTCTCCATCGGTTTCCACAGGTATGGAAAGTTCACTCGTTGGTTTTGAAAATTGAATCGACTTAAATTGTGCCATAGAATCAAAATCATTAGCGACAAAGTGAACAAGTTTATTTAAATCAAATCGAATACGTTGAACCGCTAAGGTCACGTTATCTCGTTTTGCCAAGTCTAATATTTGATGAATGGTACTAGAAAGGGAGCGGATATTTCTATCTGCAATATGTAAGGCTTCTTTCTGCTTTTTATCCATATTTTTACTCTGGAGGAGGGATTTTATGGGACTTGTAATAAGCGTTAATGGCGTACGCAGTTCATGAGCGATATTGGCAAAAAGTTTATTTTTATAATCATAAAGGGTTTGTAGTTTTTCGGCTTGTGCTTCTATGATTTTTTTATTCTCTAGATCTTGTGCTAATAATTGATTCTTATTGCGGTAGTGTTTAAATACTAAAATCGCCATCATTACGCTTAAACCTAATAAGGCTATCAAACTCCAACGCGTGATTTCTTGTACTCGAACTTTATTTTTTAACACGCTCTGCTCCTTTTCAAACTCAAATTTAATTCGTTCCGCTTCTAACGTTGCTATATTAGATTTACGAGCCAAACTATCTTGTATCGTTTGGTACTCCATCAAATATGTATATGCCTTATCGGATTGATTAAGTTTATGGTAGATGTCTTGCAATTTGAATAAGGTAATTGCCAAAAAACGATTATTATTCGTTTGTTTGGATAACTCAAGATTACGCTGAGTATATTTTAAGGCTTTTGAGTAGTCTTGATTTTGAATATAAATTATCGCCAAATTTGTATGGTAATAAAAAAATTCTTTATGATTGTTTTTAATATCATTTGTATCCAATGACTCTAATATTTTTTGTGCTTGAGCGTAATCCTTTTGATCTATATAAGTGACCGCCATTGACGCTTTCATTCTAAATATGTCCGATTTAGAATCCAATTGTTTAGCTAATTTAATGGCTTTCTTTTTTAGTGCTATAGCTTTGGGATAGTCTTGCTCCTTCTGATAAATGGAAGCTAAATTCTTTACCGCTCTCATTTGATTTAGTAAATCATGTTGTTCCTCAAAAAAACGTAACGATTTTTCGTAATACATTTTAGCTTCTTTGTATTGTTCTTGTTCTTCATATAATAGACCTAAATTACCATAAAATCCAGCCAAACCATGTTTATCTTCACTTAATTCAACAAACTTAATAGCTTTAAAAAGGGTTTCGGTTGCTTGTTTAAATAGGTTGAGTTCGTTATAAGTATTACTTAGGTTTTGATAAAGTTTACTTTTGGTTAAACCTTTTACATCCTCTTTTGAAAAATAAGTTTGTGCTTCTTCCAAGACTTTAATGGACTCCAAAGGTTTGCCCTTCATTCGGTAGATAATGCCAAGGTTGCTCATTAGACCTACCATTAAATCAAATTTTTGATTGCTTTTATGAATTTCTAGAGCATTTTTGGATAAGGCAATTGCACCATCGTAGTCTCCCTTCATCGCTTTGATTCTACCCATGTTTTCATCTACTTTCGCTATCCATTCCTTATTGTTCGCATTGGCAGCTACTTCTTTTGCAGACTTTAGGTAAGACTCACTTTTATCCAAAGAAAACTTGATGCTGTTCATCGCTAAACTCATCCAGGTTTTAAAATACTCTTCACCCGTTTTAGTCTCTAAGGTTTGAAGCAAACTATCTTCATACGGTGTATTTGGTGGTAGCGATTGACCTAGAACTGGGTTGATAGCTGAAATGATAATAAGGAAAGATAATAGTAATTGTAGTCTTGATGCTTTCATATCTTTTGTAATTGTTCCTATTGATAGTTGATACGTTTGTGGAGACACTAGATGTTTTTATAAGTTTTACACCTACACTTTACACTGCTCTTTTAATGGATTTTCACCATAAGTCGTCATCATAAATAAAATTAAACGATATACTCTAATACTGTATTTAATTAAATATAGTTGCTATTCAGAAGTCAGGTCGCTTCACTGTCATATTACAAATCACTTCGTTGTGAGACTTAAAAAGATTTAAAAAACCAAAGTATTTTGAGGCTACCCCCAAATTTGTTTTAACCAAAAAATAAAATTGGGTCCTCAACTCAACCTTAGATTAATATCATGGGGTTTTGGGGTTTTGGGGTTTTTGGGT
>CAYLSF010001044.1:0-3130 GCA_964385675.1 uncultured Saprospiraceae bacterium | reverse complement strand
AAAGTCTTGCATTCCATAGAAACAGCTTTGCTAGTAACTTTATCTAAGAATATGAATTTTCTTCTTAAAGAAACACATCTTTGTAGCGTTAATATCTTGAATAGTTCAACAACTTTTGTATTATCGGATTTGTTTTAAAATATATAATAATATCCACCACAATTGTCTCAATTATCAAATATTGATAACTATCGGAACAATTGTAGAAAGTCGATAACCAATGGGTTTAAATATTCCTTCTACACCTCACAAACGCATTGTCGTGATTGGAGGTGGTTTCGCAGGTATCGAATTTGCCAAACAACTACACAATAAGCCAGTTCAAGTTGTCATTCTAGATAAACACAATTACCATACTTTTCAACCACTATTATATCAAGTCGCTACAGCAGGACTTGAGCCAGATTCTATCGCTTATCCACTTCGTCGGGTGTTTGCTAAAAGTCCGAATTGTTACTTTCGATTAGCGGAAGTGAAAGGAATAATCACGGATAAAAAAATGGTAATTACCAATATTGGCTCGATTGATTATGATGAATTGGTCATAGCCACAGGAAGTAAAACGAACTTTTTTTCATTGGATAATGTCAAACATGAACTAATGCCGATGAAAACCATTCCGCAAGCCCTAAACCTTAGAAGTTTAATCTTGCAAAACTTTGAAAAAGCTTGTTTAACGAATAATTATAACAAACAGGATGAGTTGATGAATGTTGTAATTGTAGGCGGAGGACCTACGGGGGTGGAGTTAGCAGGGGCTTTAGGCGAAATGAAAAAACACGTTCTACCTAAAGATTATCCCGAATTGGATTTAGATATTATGGATATTCATTTATTCCAAGGAGGCGATAGAATTCTAATGGGTATGGATGAGGTTTCTTCTAAAAAAGCACTCACTTACTTAGAAAAACTAGGTGTACATGTTCATCTTGATACTAGAGTAGAGAAATTTGAAAATAACCAAGTTATACTAGGTGATGGTAAACGAGTCAATGCAGATACGGTGATTTGGGCAGCAGGCGTTACAGGTAATTTGATAAATGGTTTACCTGATACTTCGATTGTTAGGGGGCGATTAAAAGTCAATGCCTATCAAGAAATAGAAGGACTTAAAAATATATACGCCATTGGTGATATTGCCGTAATGATGTCAGATGAATTGCCTTATGGTCATCCTATGGTGGCACAAGTAGCCATTCAGCAAGGAACAAACCTAGCTAAAAACCTGCTTCTCCAAATGGATAATAAAACCTTAAAACCCTTTAAATACGATGATAAAGGTTCAATGGCAACCATCGGTCGAAATAAAGCCGTTGTGGAATTACCCTTTTTCAAATTTCAAGGTTTCTTTGCTTGGTTTGTTTGGATGTTTGTTCATATTTGGGCGTTAATTGGTTTCCGTAATCGTGTAACCGTTTTTGTCAATTGGGTCTATAGTTACTTTACGTACAATCGTGCCTTAAGACTAATTATCAGACCTTTCAAAAAAATGTAAAGTACTTGACCATCGACCTACGAATTCGAATTCATAGGTCGATGGTCGTAAGTCATAAGTCGCTAATGAAATGGAAATATAATTCAACCAAAATATTCCTTGCCTTACTCTTATTCTTGGGCTTTTCCATGATGAAACCCGTCTGCAAACATGACTCTTTTGGCATTCAAAAAACTTATCCAACTCCAAACTCTCAAAAAGAATTATTACAATATATGAATGAAAAATTACGGGATACTTATCGTAAGAAAAAATAGAAAGTGAAAACTTACTTTAAATTTTCAATCAACCTCTCTAATGCTTTTGATGAAGGCTTCAAATTTCTATCGGAAACTATTTTTCCATTTTTATCTATTAAAATATGAATATTTGTCCCTTTAACGAGATAATTGGACTTAAAAGTTGACTTTCTTGCGGAATCAATTAAGTGGATACCATTCCAATCGTGTTCTTTAACGTAGGTTTTCCATTTTGCTTTGTCTTTATCAAGTGAAATCCCAACACTTGTGAATTTATCACCATGATTTTGAATGAGTTTCTTAATAGATTTTAATTCTTCTTTACAATATGGACACCAGGTTCCCCAAATGGTTAAAAGAACATTCTTACCTCTTAAACTTTCAATGGTTATAGAATCACCATTTATGCTTTCTAATATTCCTATGTTGGGGGCTTGATTTTTAGGAGAAAGGACTTGTACTTTATTATATATTTCTATTAGTGGATCATTACCATCTAACTCGCCAAAGTGATGTTCATAAACCGAAAGTAATTTTTTGTGATTAACAGATTCATTGTAAAAGGAGGATTTTACAACAGATGAAATTATCATTTTTCTAATACTTTCAAGTGTAGAATATTGATTGATGGTATCAATAGCCGCAAATGGATAGACAGAATCAGGTACAGTAGCACTTACTTTATCTAAAAGATAGTAATACTGAAAATTTCTATTGTTAACCTGTTTCTCTAATCGTTGATTATTTAAATCTACATCCTTTATAAATTCATAAATATTACGATTGATATTGTTTCCGTTTCGTTCTTGATAACTAATTCAATTGGCCGTTCTGTGTGCCACTTTCAATTTTTCGATTTGTTTCAATTCCATTATTTGGTTTTGAGGGATAGCTTGATTAGAGAAAACACTATCAATTTTTTTGAAATTATGGGCTAATTCAGATTTTAGGATAGATTTAAAATTGGTTTCTTCCATATCCCATCGCAATGAATAAAGCGTTAAAACAGAATCAATATTTAATAAATAAGTATTGAGTGCATCATCTTCTGCCTTGATTATGGGGCTAGAGAGATTAATATCAAGATGGCTATCTTGATTAGCAAAAATTAATTTTGGCCATTTCCAAGTATTTAATTTAATGTATTCATATTGACTAAAGGGTAATGATAGGGTATCTATAAATTGTCCATTGGTAACTTTAATTGTGTCTGTACCAAATATTAAAAAGGTTGCTTGAGCATCCGTTTTTCCAGATAGAATGAAAGATTCATCTTCTTTGTCAAAAGAACAAGATGTTATTAAAATAATGGATAAAATTGATAATAGAAGCTTCATTTTTTGAATTTTAAATAGACAAGCATTTATATAAATACTCTAAAATTGATTGTAAATTA
>CAYLSF010001043.1:0-3130 GCA_964385675.1 uncultured Saprospiraceae bacterium | reverse complement strand
TAAGACTTCTAATTTAGTTTATCATATTTTAATTTTTGTAAACCGAGAATTGCTGGGATATATACTGATAATTTAGTGCTAATCAACAAGTAAAAAAATCGTTTCAATGGATTCAACTTACCACCTGTTTACTGAACTTCAAAATTTTGGTAAATATAGTTTTTTGATGAACGTTACCAACCTGAATAAATATTAGGTGTTCAATATATCAATTACTTTTTTACTGTTCTGATATATATCAAAAAAAAATCAAGTCACAAAAAATAATGACGCTATATCAAGACCTAAATCCTTAAGTCCACACAAACCAAGATCCACTCCATAAATTATTTTAATATTCCAAGTGAAATGGGATTGGGTGTTGCTTTTTTAATTTGAATGGTAACAGTTATCAAGATTTGACCTTTGCAGGAGGGGCTGGAGATGATATTGTATATAAAAATTTAGGGAATGGCGTGTTTGAACAGTTACAATCAACAGGAATCACAAAACCGATTAATGATAGAAGCTTAGACCTTAGGTTTTATTTCTGATTCTATTACTATTACCCATTATTTAACTGGATTTGCACATACAGGTGGAGCAAATCGCTTATATATTAATCAAGGCGATTTAACGCTTTTAGAAGAAGCAGATAAGTATAGTTATGGTGTACAGGATGAAGGTTGTGCCTTAGCTACGGTTTTTAGTGACCCTGATAATGATTAAGATGTTGATATTTTGACAGCTAACGATTTTGGAATGTGGGTCGTTCCTGATGCTTATTACCAAAATCAATTTCCTTTAGATACTTTTTACAATAAAAGTGCAATTTCTGGTTTTGATTCTCAATTGTATGGTATTTAAATTTATCCATTCCTCCCAAATGCAACAGCTTTTAGAATTTATAGACTCTTTGAAATATTTAGTATTTTCTATGTTTTAGCTATTGTCGGATTATATGCCATTTTTGTAGCAAAAGTTGGCGTTCGCTTTTTTGATTCTCGATATTTTGGAATTGTTGTGGGTATATTAAGCGGAATTGTTATTTTTATCGGTAGAAGAATGATAAAAAATTGAGTCAAACTCGAAGTAACCAAATTAAACTAACATGCAATCGGTACAGATTCTAACGGATAATAAATTCGTACTAGAAGGTAATATAATTGAAACGAAGACTACTGTAAAAGGGGTAATTATGTTCGGTTCAGGCTTAGGTATCCCTAGAGCTTTCTACCATAAATACGCTACTTTCCTTTCTCATCAAGGCTATCATATCTTGACATTTGATTATCGTGGAATTGGTGACTCTCAAGAGAATAGAGGTAATACAACTACTAACTTAAAAGATTTAGGGGAATTCGACATGGTCGCTGTTGCCCATTTTTTACGCCAAAAATATCCATCGCTTCCTTTGCATTTTTTTACACATAGTGTAGGTGGTCAAGTGTTTGGTTTGATGCAAAATCATGAAATTTTTGATCAAGTCGTTTTTATATCGACGGTTTCCGCTTATATATGGGATTATGATTTATTGGTCAGTTTGCCAACAGCTTATTTGTTTTACCTTCATATTCCTATTGTCACTCGCATTTGGGGGGAATTACCGAAAGGAATGACTTATAGGGGAATTTCTATTGCTAAAGGTATCGCACAAGACTGGGCAAGATACGGTAGAGATAAACGATATATTGGTTGTGATTTTGGAAAAAAAATCAAACAGCACTACTATCCCGATATTAAGCGGAAAATTCATACCATTCATTTTACAGACGATCCCTTTGCTAAGCCTAAATCTATTGAAAGAATGATGCAATATTATAAAAATGCAGATATTCAATACCATAAGATTGTTCCAGCAGATTTTAACCTCAAAAAAATCGGGCATAGTGGATTTTTCTCTTCTAAAGTAGGGGAACAACTTTGGCGTTATCCTTTGGATTTGATTGAAAATGAGAAATTAGATGAGTAATTGTGGTTTTACTCGCTTGATTTCTCACCGTAATAAAATTTTCAAATTTATTATTTGACTTTGACGACAAGCAGGAGCCCGATAATTTCGGGATGTACACATACATTCCTGTTTCTGACCACAAGCAGGAATGCTTGTGTTACGTTACAATCCTAGTGCTTGTCGTAATGCTGCATCTGCTACGGTATGCTTATTCCAATAAGGACTCTTTATCGTGTGTGTTCTAGTAGCACGAGTTGTTAGTTTTTTAGCATTTCCAAATCCACTTAGCACTTCTTCTTCCCAAGCTACGATAGCATGAGGAAAAGATTTTTCAAATGTAATTTTCAATACTCTATTCAAATCAGTGTAAGATATTTGATATTGTTGAAGTGGTTGATTAGATAAATCTGCGTCTGCAAAATCAGTTAGAGATGCTTTAGCTTTTGCAACGGTATGATCAATATGACGCAACCTTAAAAACTGTGTGCCTGGAATGATTTCTATATCTCCAGTTGGTAAGGTATTAGGATTTAACCGAATTTTAGACCAAATTTCATCTTCCAATAATACTTTTTTTAAGGCAAAAGATTGATCGCCTTCTTGCTGAAAATAAGAGTGTAAAATACCTTTATATTCATTCTTTTTTAGGTTTAATTGAGAAAAAGTATGTCCACACCATTCTTGTGAAGTAGTCGTTACTTTTACCGTTGGTTGATTATTAATAGGTGTGAAAATGGAAGTCATCATAGAATAAGGATAAAGTCCAGTGTAAAACTTCTTGGTAAAATTCAGTTTTAGAATAGGCTTGACCGCTTTACTTTTTTTACCCCCTTCATATTTGACTTGCTTATCTGTATCAAAATCTTCAGTAACAAAAATTAAAACGGCATCGCCTTTATGTATCTCACCATATCTAGCTTGTTCCAATTCATATCGGGTTAATTCTGCTTGTCCTGCATACCAATATTTATCGAACTCACTAGATGTTGTAGTTTTGGGTATAATAGTTTCTTGAGTTTGCTTTGTTGTATTTGACCAAGCTAAAGCTGTAATGACTACAATAGCGAGACTTAAAGGTGAAAGATTTTTATACTGTTTCATATTTCAAAATTTTGAATTCAAAAATACAGTAAACCTATTGTATATAAAGTAATATTCACGTCAATATAGGTTTACGAAACTTTTAAATTTCGTAAA
>CAYLSF010001042.1:0-3130 GCA_964385675.1 uncultured Saprospiraceae bacterium | reverse complement strand
CATAAAATAGTCGTAAACACAACATTCAACCCACTTTATACCTCAATAATTATCTAAGATTGTGGTATAATGAATTGCCACTATTTCTATCAGCAGCAATTCATTATAAATACTTATCTCTAAAATACTCCTTTTAGACCAACAGTTAATACTCTTGTAACAGGATAAAATCCAGAGTCAATACCAATACCCCAATCACCACTACCAGGACCACCACCAAAGAAAGTAGAACGTCCAACTTCTGGATCTAAACCAGTATAGTTTGTAATAGTCAATAAGTTTGTAGCTTGTACGAAAACTTTTAATGATTCTAAACCACCTTCTCCAAATGTATCTGTAGGAACGTTGTATCCTAATTGAACATTTTTGATACGGAAGAAAGAACCATCTTCTACGAAGAATGAAGTAGAGTTAAATTCTATTGCAGGAGCATCTTGATTAACCTGTGGTAGTTCAGGAGTACCTGTAGCACCAGGATAACCAAAAGAATTTAATAAATCAGTAGAACGGTTTCCTTGGAAAGAGTTAAAGTGAGTAAAATATTTATTTGCATTGAATAACTCATTTCCTTGTACACCTGTAGCAAAAATAGATAAGTCGAAGTCTTTATAGGATAAAGCGATATTGATACCGTAAGTAAAGTCAGGATGAGGAGAACCAATGAATTTTCTATCACCATCTAATGTAATTTCTCCATCATTATTCACATCTGTAAATGTAAATCTACCTTCGTTATCTAGGCCAGTAACTTCAAGACCATAGAAATAAGCGATAGGAAATCCTTCTTGAATTCTACTTGCACTAAATTCACGTACATTACCACTATTGAAGTTAACATCAGGCCCACCTACACTAACGACTTCGTTTTCATAAGTACCGAAATTCACACTAACATCTAATGTTAAATCACTTGTTAATTTCTTACTATAACCCAATAATAAATCAACTCCAACATTACTTACATCACCAATATTTCTAATTGGATCAGAAGCAATAGCACCTGTAGAAGGAGCAGGAACCGCTACCAACATATCTTCTGTTAATCTATCATACCAGTCAAAATTAATGTAGAATCCTCCATCTAGTTCAGCATCAAAACCAATATTCAATGAAGTTGTTTCCTCCCATTTAATATCAGCATTAGCATTTACAGTTTGAGCAAATCCAGATGCTACGTTACCAGCACCACCAATATCATAAGTAGAACCTCCAGCACTAAATCCATACTGAGGTACAAATCTATAGTCACCAATTTCTTGATTACCTGTTTTACCCCATCCTACTCTTACTTTTAAATCTTTGATGATCGCTTGATCAGCCATAAATGACTCATCAGATACACGCCATCCTACATTAAATGCTGGGAAAGTTGCAAAACGATTGTTTGCACCAAAGCGAGAAGAACCATCTCTACGTACCGTAACACTAGCTAAATATTTTCCTTGATAATTATAGTCTAATTTACCAAATACGGAGAATAATGAACTAGATACTCCAAATGTGTTACTAATTAATGGTGTACCCGTAGCTACATGTAAGTACCAATAAGAAGGATCAAAAGAAGCAAATCCACTATTTGAAACACCAACTTGTTCATACGTTTGATCGATAGCCTCTGTACCTACTAATACATCAATATTATGATCTTCTGCAATAGTAGTAGAATAATTCAATGTATTGTACCAAGTCCAGTTAAATGTATTTCCTGTACTTTGGTTTAAAATATTTCTATTTGCATCACCCTCAATATCTTCTGGATTAGGGAATGTAAATCCTTTAAATCTCCAATTATTGTAATCAATATTGAAAGTAGTCTTAGCAGTCAATCCTTCGATAATATCAACCTCAACAAAAGCATTACCAAATGCTCTTAAGTTTGTAGAATTATTATCCTTGTTACGGAATAATTGAGCTACAGGGTTAGCAGCGTTTGTTAACTCACCACCTTTAGAACCTGCAAAGTTACCAGCTTCATCGAATACAGGAATAATAGCAGGAGAACGGAAAGCCTGAGAAATAGCATTACCTGTTCCTCTTACACCACCTGGCATATCTACTCTATCACCATAAGCTACTGTAAAGTTTTCACCTACTCTTAACCATTTTTTAGGTCTGAATAATGTGTTAGCTCTAACGGTATAACGCTCATATCCTGTGTGAATAACCGTACCTTCTTGATTTAAGTATCCTAAAGAAAGTGCATACTGTCCTGCTTCACTACCACCTGAAGCTCCTAAATTAATTGTATAAATAGGTGCTGCTTGAAAGATTTCATCTAACCAGTCTGTACCTTCACCTGTAGCGGCTCTTGTAATACCATTTGTTACAGCATCATAAGGTTGATTAGGATCACCATTAATGTAAGTTGGTAACACAGGTGTTGCACCTGTACCATACTGACCATGAGAAGGAGTAGCCGTTGGATCAGCGTTCAACTGTAATTGCCAGATGTAGTCTGCCAATTGCTGAGGATTCATCAACTCAGGTAAAGCATTTGGAGATTGTGTACCATAAGAAGCATCTAAAGTTACTGTAGATTTTCCTGTAACGCTACCATTTTTTGTAGTAACGATAATTACACCATTTGCCGCTCTTGCTCCATAAATAGAAGCCGCAGAAGCATCCTTCAATACTTGAATAGACTTAATATCGTTAGGATTAATTTCATTTAATCCTCCTTGTACAGGTACACCGTCAATAATATAAAGTGGATCATTGTTATTAATAGTACCATATCCTCTAATACGAATATTTGTACCAGAACCAGGTGCACCAGAAGAAGTAACATTTACCCCTGCCACACGACCTTGTAACGCTTGCTGTACACTATTTACAGGAAGGTCTGTAATCTCTTTAACATCAACCGTAGAAACCGCACCAGTAATATTTCTTGTAGATTGAGAAGTATAACCTGTTACGACTACTTGATCAATAGTTACCCCTTCAGATAGTATAACATCAACCGTGTTACTTGCTCCTACAGTTACTTCTTTCGTTTCGTAACCTGTGTAAGAGAATTGAAGTACATCTCCAGCTTTCGCATCGATTTTGTACACACCATCAATATTAGTAGAACTACCTGTCAAAGTACCTTTAATTACAACCGTAGCACCAATTAATGCTTCACCTC
>CAYLSF010001041.1:0-3132 GCA_964385675.1 uncultured Saprospiraceae bacterium | reverse complement strand
ATGATCGTTGGGGAAATATGACCCATCAAGCTACTAATTTTATACCCAATGACGAAGCATTTGGTTGGGATGGTTCGCTTAGAAATTCACCAATGCCACCTGGTGTATATGTTTATTTAATTGAAGTAGAATTTATTGATGGTCAGGTGATTCAATATACTGGAGATATTACTTTGGTTCGGTAGGAAACAGAGTGCATAGAGGAGACACAGAGTACACAGAAAAATATACTGTGTATTCTGTGTCTCAAATGACATAATATTAATTGATTTTTATAAAACCCCCAATTATAAAAGCGTGATACTATCATTTGATAGTATCATATTGACATCCCATATTCTAAATTGAACACCTCATCATTTCAACCCAACACACCTTATCTATTCCCTTCATCTTTGTATCGAAAAATAGTACAATAAGTTCTATTGATTAGACTGAATTCTAGATTCAAGTTATCAGAATTTAGAAGATAGCAATTAATAAACCTTTTGTAAAGACTGCTGTTAAAGGACTGTTTTAAATGAAAAAACGCAGTAAAAAATTAACAATTAATAGCTAATAATTAACAATTGATGAAACGGTATTTTTTATTAATAATTTGTGTATTAGGTAGTAGTATTGGTTTATTAGCACAATCGGGTATCATTAAAGGAAGAGTAGCTGATCCAATTAACAACGAACCAGTAATGTTTGCCAATGTCCTGATAGAAGGAACGGACAAAGGAACGACAACAGATTTGGACGGAAATTATAAGTTTGAAAATCTTGAACCTGGGATTTATAATTTACAAGTGAGTTATGTAGGGTAGAAGACAAAAAGAGTATTTGAGGTAGAAGTGACGAACTCACGCCCAACAGAAGTAAACGTAGATTTGGAACAAAATTCAGAAGATTTAAAAGAGGTAGTCGTCAAAGCATCTCCTTTCAATAAATCGGATGAAAGTCCTGTGTCTTTACGGAATATTGGCGTTGCGGAGATTCAACGAAATCCTGGTGGAAATCGTGATATTTCAAGGGTCATCCAATCTTTACCTGGGGTAACGACCACGGCGAGTTTTAGAAATGACTTATTGATACGAGGTGGAGCCCCTAATGAAAATCGATTTTATTTAGATGATGTGGAAGTGCCTGTAATTAATCACTTTGCAACACAAGGAGCATCAGGTGGACCTGTAGGAATGATTAACGTCGATTTCATTAGAGAAGTCGATTTTTACAGTGGTGCATTTCCAGCGAATAGAGGGAATACACTAAGTTCTGTCTTTAATTTTAAACAAAAAGATGGACGAGATGACCGCTTAGGAATGCGAGCGACTGTGGGTACAAGTGACTTAGCTTTGACATTAGAAGGGCCAATTAACGATAAAACGACATTCTTATTTTCAGCTCGTCAGTCCTATTTACAATTGTTATTTCGAGTGTTAGAATTACCTTTTTTACCGACTTATAATGACTTTCAGGCTAAGGTAAAATATAAACCCGATACCAAGAATGAATTTACATTTATTGGATTGGGAGCAATTGATAATTTTGAATTGAACTTAGATGCGAATGAGACGGAGGAACAGCAATTGACGCTAGATAATATTCGAGCTCAAGAACAATGGAATTATACCAATGGATTGGTGTATAAAAACTATCGAGACAATGGCTTCCTAACGGTGGTAGTGAGTAGAAGTATGTTAAATAATGAGTCTATTAAGTATTTTAATAATGATGATTCTAATCCAGATAATTTGATTTTTGATTACAAGTCACAAGAAATTGAAAACAAATTACGGGTAGAAAATACAGATAGAATTGATGGCTATAAAATCAATTATGGTATCAATTACGAATATGCTCGATACAATAACTCTACCTTCAATGAGATTTCTACATTAGATGGTTCTGTGATTACGGTGGATTACAACTCAGAATTCAATATGAATAAATATGGATTCTTTGGTACGGTAAGTAAGAATTTTCTAAATGATAGATTAATCTTATCATTGGGTTTTAGAGCGGATGGTAATGATTATTCGGACGAAATGGAAAATCCATTTTCTCAATTTTCTCCAAGATTTTCGGCAGCTTACGCCTTATCTGATAATTTTATTTTCAACTTTAATACAGGTATTTATTATCAATTGCCACCATACACAGTATTGGGGTATCAAGAAAATGGTCAGTTTGTCAATAGAAATAACGGCGTTAAATTCATTAATAGTAACCATGTAGTGGCTGGATTTGAATATAATACTGCTTCTAATTCAAAAATAACAATTGAAGGATATTATAAGTCTTATGATAATTATCCGTTCTTGCTAAAAGATAGCGTAACGTTAGCAAATCTAGGTGGAGATTTTGGGGTAATTGGTAATGAAGAAGTCGTATCAGACAAAAAGGGGAGAAGCTATGGTTTAGAAGTCTTATTTCAACAAAAACTCTATAAAGGATTTTATGGAATTGCAGCTTATACATTAGGCTTAACAGAGTTTGAAGATAAAAATGGAGAGTTTATCCCTTCATCTTGGGATAGCCGACACATCATTAGCTTGACACTCGGAAAACGATTTAAAGGAAATTGGGAAATTGGAGCAAAATGGCGTTTTCAATCTGGATTACCTGAAACACCATTTTCAGATAATTCTAACTTAGTTCCGGTTTGGAATGTGAATGGACGAGGTGTATTTGATTTTAATCGTTTAAATACATTCAGAGGTGCAGATATTCACGCATTAGATTTAAGAATAGATAAAAAGTGGTTTTTTGATAAGTGGAGTTTAAATGTCTTTTTCGATATTCAGAATTTATACGGATTTACGACAAATCAAGATGAATTAGTGCTAGATAGAGATGCCGAAGGTAATCCTGTTATTTTAAATCCACAAGATCCATTTGCTCAACAGCGTTATCGTGTTAAGACTTTATTAACAGAGAATGGTACAACATTGCCTGGCATTGGAATTATTGTAGAGCTTTAATCAAAAGAATAGCATATAAAATTAGGCTAATGTAAGGCTAGTGTTAAAAATTATTTATTAAAAACGGCAGGTGTTACTAAAACATACTGCCGTTTTTGCATTTGTCAAAATTCCTGTTATTTTTACTATAACTTATAGTTACACTTTGAAATAATGAAGCTCAAAT
>CAYLSF010001040.1:0-3132 GCA_964385675.1 uncultured Saprospiraceae bacterium | reverse complement strand
TAGCTGCTTGATGACGTAATTTATACGATAACGTATTTAAATCTAAACGTTCTAGTAAATCCTTAACCGCATCTGCTCCCATCTTAGCAATAAACTTATCTGGATGAGAGTCTTCCATATATTGCTGTTCTTTTGGTAATTCATCAATGATGTCGAGGTATTCCTCTTCCGTCATCAAATCCATCTTCTGAATACCATCTTTTTCTTTGATACCCGCTTGAATTACTACATATCTTTCATAATAGATAATAGTTTCTAATTTCTTAGAAGACAATCCAAGAAGATAACCAATCTTATTTGGCAAAGATTTAAAGAACCATATATGAACAACAGGCACAACTAATTTGATGTGTCCCATTCTTTCACGGCGAACTTTCTTTTCAGTTACCTCTACCCCACAACGATCACAAACAATACCTTTATAGCGAATACGCTTATACTTTCCACAGTAACACTCATAATCTTTTACAGGACCGAAAATTCGCTCACAAAAAAGACCATCACGCTCAGGTTTGTAGGAACGATAGTTTATTGTTTCGGGCTTCAATACCTCTCCATAAGAACGCTCTAGGATGTCATCTGGAGAAGATAGTAAAATGGTGATACTTGAAAAATCTTTCTTAACTCTGTTGTTTTTCTTAAACGGCATAGGAAGATTTATTTTATTTCGAACCGAAAGCATACAAAATCAACAGGTTTGTACGCTTTCAGTTAAGATTTATTCAAACACTATCAGTTATACATTCACTTAAAGCAAAGTGAATTAGTCAAATTTCAGATCTAATGCTAAACCTCTCAATTCGTGTACCAATACGTTAAATGATTCAGGAATACCTGGTTCAGGTAAGTTATCTCCTTTAACGATTGCTTCATAAGCTTTCGCACGACCTATAATATCATCTGATTTAATAGTCAATAACTCTCGTAAGATACTAGATGCACCAAATGCTTCAAGTGCCCATACCTCCATCTCACCCAGACGCTGACCACCAAATTGTGCTTTACCACCTAACGGCTGCTGCGTAATCAATGAGTAAGGTCCAATAGAACGTGCGTGCATCTTATCATCTACCATGTGTGATAATTTCAACATGTAAATCACACCTACCGTAGCAGATTGATGGAAACGATCTCCTGTTTCACCATCATACAAGTACGTTTGACCATAATGTGGCAATCCAGCTTTTTTGATATAATGCTCTACCTCATGAGATTTTGCACCATCAAAAATCGGAGTAGCGAACTTAACACCTAGTTTGAGACCAGCCCAACCTAATACAGTTTCAAAGATTTGCCCTAAGTTCATACGAGAAGGTACACCTAACGGATTCAATACAATATCAACAGGTGTTCCATCTTCTAAGAAAGGCATATCTTCCATTCTTACGATACGAGATACAATACCTTTATTACCATGACGACCTGCTAATTTATCTCCCACTTTCAACTTACGCTTCTTAGCCATGTAAACCTTAGCTAATTTCAATACACCTGCTGGTAACTCGTCTCCAATACTGATATTGAATTTCTCTCTCTTGTAACGACCAACTTCTTCGTTCAACTTAATTCTGTAATTGTGTAACAATTGCTTAATCAAGTTATTCGTATGATCTTCAGCCGTCCAATTTGTATAATCTATCGCATTATAAATCAACTCCTTCAATAAGTCTCTTGAAAAACGAACTCCTTTAGGAATCAACATTTCATTATAAATACTCTTGACGCCATTAGAAGATTTACCATCTAGCAAAATCATCAATTTATCTACTAAAATTGATTTCAATTCTGCTGCAATTTGATTATGCTCATCATCTAATTTTGATAACAACTTCTTCTCTCTTACTTTTTGAGCCTTATCTTTCTTCGCTCTAGCAAAAAGTTGTTTATTGATAATGATACCTTTAGTAGATGGACGAGCTTTCAAAGAGGCGTCTTTTACATCACCTGCTTTATCACCGAAGATAGCACGTAATAATTTTTCCTCTGGAGTCGGATCAGATTCTCCTTTTGGCGTAATCTTACCAATGATAATATCACCTTCCTTAATCCAAGCACCAATTCTAATAATACCATTCTCGTCTAAGTCCTTAGTCGCTTCTTCACTCACATTTGGAATATCATTCGTCAATTCCTCTTCTCCTAATTTCGTATCCCTTACATCTAAGTCGAAATGCTCAATATGTAACGATGTAAAAATATCTTCACGAACAACCTTCTCAGAAAGTACAATCGCATCCTCAAAGTTATACCCTTTCCAAGGCATGAACGCCACTAATAAGTTTTGGCCTAATGCCAATTCACCTTTTTCAGTAGCATACCCTTCACAAAGAATCTTACCCTCTTTTACTTTATCTCCTTTTCTTACAATAGGCTTCAAGTTGATACAAGTCCCTTGATTCGTTCTTCTAAACTTCGTTAGTTTATAAGTCTTTCTACTGTCTTCAAAAGAAACTAATTGCTCCTCCGATGTTCTATCGTAACGAATTACAATTTGTGTAGCATCTACATATTCTACAACTCCTTCTCCTTCTGCATTGATTACCATACGAGAATCTTGAGCTACTTTAGCTTCTAGACCTGTACCAATAATTGGAGAACGAGGACGAATCAATGGCACCGCTTGACGTTGCATATTTGACCCCATCAATGCACGGTTTGCATCATTGTGAGATAAGAATGGAATCATAGATGCCGAAACTCCTACAATCTGGTTCGGAGCAACGTCCATATATTCAATATCTTCACCTGGTAAAACAGGGAAGTCACCATGTTCTCTACATTTCACCCTATCTGATGCAAAAGCTCCCGTTTCTGTTAACGGTGCATTCGCTTGTGCTACAATCTTGTAATCCTCCCCTTCTGCTGATAAATAAACCGCTTCATTAATCAATACTTTACCATCTTGAACAGGACGATAAGGCGTCTCCAAGAAGCCCATTTTATTGATCTTCGCATGTACACAAAGTGTAGAAATCAAACCAATATTTGGTCCCTCAGGCGTTTCAATTGTACATAAACGACCGTAGTGAGAGTAGTGAACATCTCGAACCTCGAAACCTGCACGCTCTCTCGAAAGACCACCAGGACCTAATGCAGAAATACGACGTTTGTGCGTAATTTCTGAAAGTGGAT
>CAYLSF010001039.1:0-3135 GCA_964385675.1 uncultured Saprospiraceae bacterium | reverse complement strand
ACTTACAAGATAATTTAGATAATACAACTAATAATATCTCACAAGAAGAACAACCTAACAACAACGCAGAAGCGACTACCGATTCAATTATTTCCCTTTCGGGAATGTATAAAGATTACTTCTTAGACTACGCCTCATACGTTATTCTGGAACGGGCAGTACCCATGATCGAAGATGGACTGAAGCCTGTGCAGCGTCGTATTCTTCATGCGATGAAAGAAATGGATGATGGACGCTATCATAAAGTAGCGAATATTATTGGTCAAACTATGCAATTTCACCCACACGGTGATGCTGCTATTGGAGATGCTTTGGTCAATTTAGGTCAAAAGAATTTATTGATAGATTGTCAAGGAAACTGGGGTGATCCTCGCACAGGAGATAGGGCAGCAGCCTCTCGTTATATTGAGGCTCGTCTATCCAAATTTGCATTGGATATTGCCTTTAATGCTAAAACGACGGAATGGCAACTCTCGTATGATGGTCGTAAAAAAGAACCGTTGGCTTTACCAATGAAGTTTCCTTTATTGGTAGCGCAAGGCGTTGAGGGAATTGCTGTTGGACTTTCTACTAAAATTCTACCGCATAATTTTATTGAAATTATTAAGGGAGCTATTAATATATTAAAAGGGAAAAAAGTCAATTTATATCCTGATTTTCAAACAGGTGGCTTAATAGAAGTATCCAATTATAATGGAGGAAAACGAGGCGGGAAAGTACGGGTACGAGCAAAGATTGAGCAAGTTGATAAAAAACATATTACCATAAAAGAACTACCGTATGGGATCACTACGACGAACTTGATTGATAGTATTGTAAAAGCTAATGATAAGGGGAAAATTAAGATTAAGAAAGTAGTGGATAATACGGCAAAAGATGTAGAAGTCTTAGTTGAATTAGCTCCAAATATATCTCCTGATGTCACAATTGGTGCTTTATATGCTTTTACTAATTGTGAAATTTCTATTTCTGCTAATGCTTGTATCATTATTGATGATAAGCCACATTTCCTTTCGGTTAATGATATATTAAAAATCAATACCGATAATACCAAAGACTTACTAGAGTGGGAATTGAAGATTCAACGAGCAGAGTTAGCGGAAAAATGGCATTTTGCGAGTTTAGAAAAAATCTTTATTGAAAAACGGATTTATCGTCAAATAGAAGAGTGTGAGACTTGGGAAGAAGTATTAGAAACCATTGATGAGGGATTACAACCTTATGTTCATCAGTTTAGAAGAGCGATTACGCAGGATGACATAGTAAGATTGACAGAGATTAAAATCAAGCGGATTTCTAAATACAATGCATTCAAGGCAGATGAACAGATAAAAGCATTGGAAGAAAAGATGGCAGAAATTGACCATCATCTAGCCAACTTGATAGATTATACCATTGCTTATTTTACGAGGTTATTGGAGAAATATGGTAAGGGAAGGGACCGTAAGACAAAGATTACCAATTTTGATGTGATTGAAGCCACGCAAGTTGTTGCCAATAATGCTAAATTATATGTAAATCGTAAAGATGGTTTTATAGGGTATGGTTTGAAAAAAGATGAATTTGTACGAGATTGCTCGGATATTGACGATATTATCGTTTTCTTAAAAGATGGTAAATATGTGATCTCTAAAATTTCGGATAAGAACTTTGTGGGTAAAAATATCATACATGTAGATGTTTGGAAAAAGGGAGACAAACGAACGACGTATCATGCCGTTTATTTAGACGGGGCAACGGGGCGTTCTTTTGTAAAACGATTTAATGTTAGTGCAATGACAAGGGATCGGGTTTATGATATTACACAAGGTACAAAACGCTCCAAATTACTACACTTTGGTGCACATTCTAATGGAGAGTCAGAGATTGTAAAAGTACAATTGACACAAGGTTCTACGGCTAAGAATAAGATTTTTGAATATGATTTTGGTGAATTAGCAGTTAAAGGGCGGAGTACAAAAGGAAATTTACTCACTAAATACCCGGTCAGAAAAGTAACACAGCTTTCTATTGGTAAATCAACATTAGGAGCGATAAAAGTGTGGTTGGATCAAGTTAGTGGGCGATTAAATACAGGGAAGAGAGGAGAATTAGTAGGGGCATTTGATACAGGCGATAAAATATTGACGGTTTTCAAAGATGGTACTTATGAGTTGAGTGAATTGAAGATGACGAAGCGTTTTGAGATGAAAGACGTTATTGGAGTTACACGAAATAATGAAGATATTATTATATCTGCTATCTATTATGAAGCGGATAAAAAAGCTACTTATGTCAAACGATTTCAAGTAGACACAAAAACATTAGATACTAAATATTCTTTTATTGGGGATAATCCAAAATCTAAATTATTGTATGCTACCTTAAAAACAAAAGTAACTGTTTCTTATGGTATGCGGGTAAAATCTAAAAAAGTAACTGGAGAGTTAGATATTGAAGAATTTGTAGATGTTAAAGGACGTACAGCATTAGGTAAACAGTTTAGTTCAAGCCGATTGAATAGTATTAAAGCTATTGAAAAGGAACCTATTGAAAATTTGAAAGTGGGTGATTCTGTTGAATTAGAGGTTAAATCTAAAAAGGATAATACGCTTTTCTAAGAAGAAGTGATTGAAATTGAAAAACTGACTTATTCCATTTTTTTGGTAAAATAAATCGTCGAAAAAAGTTGATATTTATAAGTAATTAATATTTGAACTAAAACCGATTGAATTTTTTAATGAACACATAGTATTTTTGTCAAATTGATTATTTAAATTTAGGGTGTTTGATTATCATAATTCAAATCTAAATCAATCCATCATGAAGAAAAAAATTAACCTAAAGGAATTAAAAATCAAGAGTTTTGTAGTTACATTGGATAATGATTCACAAGCTGAGGTAAAAGGTGGACGTAAATATGAGCGTTCTAAGAGAGTAGATTTTGCGATAGAGAAAGACGTAGCATTGCATGTTTGGACAGTTTCTGAAATTCGATAATATTTAGAAGATACCGATAGTTTTTAAAATATAGAACAACGTATAATGTAGCATTTTACAGTGCTATGTTATGCGTTGTTGTCATTTTAGGTATTTTATAAAAGTCATATAAGAATATTATTTAATAAATAATCGAGTAAAATTGAAAAATTAGTT
>CAYLSF010001038.1:0-3136 GCA_964385675.1 uncultured Saprospiraceae bacterium | reverse complement strand
TGTTAATACTGTGACATCTGTAACTGTTTTTTGACATCTATTTTTAAAAAAAATGATGTTTAAACTTTAAAGTACTTCCAGATTATTTCATTTTTAACATTTCTTCCTGTAATTATTACATCCCGTCAATTTGTCAGCTAATACAGCAAATTTGTCGGAAAAACTGCGGTGGCATATCATTTGAAAACTCCCCTTTAATGGAAGTCTAGCAATGGACTCCTGTATTTATAACCAAAAATTATTTGCATAAATCAAAATAGACAATCATGCAGCGAGGTAGTATTTCGGTACAAGCGGAAAATATATTTCCAATCATCAAAAAGTTTCTATATTCAGACCAAGAGATTTTTTTAAGAGAATTGATTTCTAATGCGGTAGATGCGACATCAAAGTTGAGAACCTTATCGAATAGAGGGGAAGTTGATGGTGAATTAGGAGATACCACAATAGAAATATTGATTAATGAAGAAGAGAAAACATTAACCATTAGAGATAGGGGTATTGGAATGACGGGTGACGAGGTGATGAAATACCTTAATCAAGTTGCCTTTTCGAGTGCTCAAGAGTTTTTAGAAAAATACAAAGATGAGAGTAGCATTATTGGTCATTTCGGATTAGGATTCTACTCTGCATTTATGGTAGCAGATAAAGTAGAGGTACGTACCAAATCTTATCAATCGGGTTCACAAGGCGTTACTTGGATTTGTGATGGTAATCCAGAGTATGAGTTGGATGAAAATGATAAAGCAGAGAGAGGAACAGACATTATTCTGCACGTAAGTGAGGATAGTGAAGAGTATTTAGAAAAAGGTAGAATCCGTGAATTATTAACAAAGTATTGTAAATTCTTACCTGTTGAAATCAAATTTGAAGATGAGGTTATCAATAATCCAAATCCGATTTGGCGTAAAAAGCCAGCAGATTTAACAGAAGAAGATTATAAAAATTTCTATAGTGAATTATATCCTTTAGGTCAACCGCCTTTATTTTGGATTCACTTAAATATTGATTATCCATTTAACCTAACAGGTATTTTGTACTTCCCTCAATTGAATAACTCTATTGAAGTACAAAAAAATAAGATTCAATTGTACAGCAACCAAGTTTATGTAACAGATGACGTAAAAGAGATTGTACCTGAGTTCTTAACGCTTTTGCACGGTGTGATTGATTCGCCAGATATTCCATTAAATGTATCTAGAAGTTACTTACAGAGTGATAGAAATGTGAAGAAAATCACATCTTACATTACTAGAAAAGTGGCGGATAAATTGAATGAGCAATATAAAAAAGATAGAGCAGAGTTTGAAAAGAATTGGGGTAGTATTGGTACATTAGTGAAGTATGGAATGATTACAGAAGAGAAGTTTTATGATAAGGCTACAAAATTTGCTTTATTGAAAAACGTGGATGGAGAGCATTTTACACTAGAAGAATACAAAGCCAAAGTAGAAGTAAATCAAAAGGACAAGAATGATAAGATTATCGTTCTATATACCAATAATCCTATTGACCACGATAGTTTTGTACAATCTGCTAAGAATTATAGCTATGATGTATTAGAGTTGGATACGATTATTGATAGTCATTTTATCCAGCATTTAGAGCATAAAGGTGGAGACTTTACCTTCACTCGTGTGGATTCTAATACGGTAGATAAGTTGATTGAAAAAGATGAGGTAAGAGAATCTGTACTAAGTGAAGATGAGCAAACTGCTGTAACAGATATTTTCAAGGAAAATATCACAGATGTAGGAGCTACGGTGAATTTAGAAGCTTTATCTCCTGACGATGCACCCGTTTTGATTACGAAGCCAGAATTTATGCGTCGTATGAAAGAAATGTCTGTATTACAAGGAATGGATATGAGCAGTATGCCTGATAGCTATAATGTAGTGGTTAACTCTAATCACCCAATTATTGTGGATAAATTATTGAAATCAGAAGATATAGAGGAACAAGGTAACTTGGCTAAATATCTTTATGATTTGGCTTTATTAAATCAGGGTATGCTCAAAGGTGGAAAATTAACGGCTTTTATCAATAAGAGTTTAGGCTTTTTGAAATAAGCTAAAATAATACAACGACTTCAACTCCCGATAGCTATCGGGAAAGCAGATAGGCTTTAGGTGAATTACTAAAAATTCACTCAAAATGATTACCTTTAACCTATTCGTTTTTTTAGTTGATTAAGTTGCTAAAAAAATGGGATTAGTCTTACCAAAGGCTGATCCCTTTTTTATTGGCTCAAATTTCATGAAATGAAAACCTTAAATGACCAAATAAAAATCTATAAAAACACTCTGGATCAAGGAGATATACAGACAGCATATCGAGCCATTATCCGATTTATCTTGGATTTGAAAATATACCTAAAAAATGAATATCCAACTCATGCTATAGGTCAATTGTATCAAGGCTATATGGATATTAGTTTTATCACATTTACGCCACCTACTTTGAAAGCTAAGAAGCTAAAAATTACCCTTGTGTTTATTCATGGAGAAGCAGCGTTTGAAGTATGGCTTTGTGGTAATAATAAGAAGGAGCATTATAAATATTTTAATTTATTTAAACAATCTGATTGGAATCAGTATCCCTTGAATATGGCAGATAATGATGCCATTATTAAATATAAGCTTATCGAATCACCCGATTTTAATAATTTGAATGGGTTAATGGAAGAAATAGAAAAAGAAGCGAACATCTTTGAAAAAGCTATACTTAATTTTTTTCTAGAATAAACTACAAACGGTATCTATGATACCAATTAATTTCAAGCCAATTTAAAACTAAAATTGGAATCGTTGACTGTGAACTATATTCAGATGATTCTATTCTTATCAAAAGGGGAGAGGAACAGTATGAAAATGGGCATTCGTTGAAATATCAAACACAAGGTCATCAAATTGAAATTATTGAAAGTAAGGGACTTCGCAAAAAATAATCTATGCATTTGACTATAAATTTTTCCTTATACTTCATCCAATTTTTTTAGAATAACCCGCTATTCGTCAAAAAATTGGTTTCGTCTAAGAAAAAATTTCCGACGCAAATTTACATACCTTATTTTTTTCTTCGTCCCTAACCTGGCGAAGCCAGTACCATAAAAAGGACTAACTTAGTCAAATGAAAA
>CAYLSF010001037.1:0-3137 GCA_964385675.1 uncultured Saprospiraceae bacterium | reverse complement strand
ATTATTGGTCAAAAAGTAGATTATGTATTTATTGGTAGTTGTACTAATTCAAGAATTGAGGACTTACGTCTAGTTGCTGATTTTGTAAAAGGTAGAAAAAAAGCAGAGGATGTAAATGTTTGGATTGTACCTGGTTCTCAAAAAGTCTTAAAAGCGGCTCAAAAAGAAGGCTTAGATAAAGTATTTGAATCGGCTGGTTTTCAATTACGTCAGCCTGGTTGTTCTGCTTGTTTAGCGATGAATGATGACAAAGTGCCGGCTGGAAAGTACTGTATTTCTACTTCCAATAGAAACTTTGAAGGTCGTCAAGGGCCTGGTGCTAGAACATTCTTAGCAAGTCCATTAACTGCAGCAGCGGCTGCTATCACAGGTAAAGTATCTGACGTAAGGGAATTTTTATAAATTAAGGTATAAGGTATAAGGAATGAGGTATAAGGTAATCTAAATTGCCTTACACCTTACACCTTGCACCTTAAACCTTACACCTTAAAACATGAAAAGAACATTTTCAACTATAACATCTACATGTGTCCCATTGAGATTAGATCATGTAGATACAGACCAAATTATCCCTGCTCGCTTTTTGAAAGCGACAACTAGAGAGGGGTTTGGTGATAATTTATTTAGAGATTGGCGATACGACAAGCAAAATCGCCCAATTGATGATTTTGTATTAAATAATCCAATGTATAGTGGCGAAATCCTAGTAGCGGGTAAAAACTTTGGTTGTGGTTCTAGTAGAGAACACGCTGCTTGGGCTATTGCCGATTTTGGATTTAGCATTGTCGTTTCTAGTTTTTTTGCAGATATTTTTAGAGGAAATGCCTTGAATAATCAATTGCTTCCTGTACAAGTATCTGATGCTTTTTTAGATCAAATATTTGGTGCAATTTACTCCAATCCTAAAACAGAATTGAAAGTAGATTTACCCAATCAAACGATAGAAATTGTTGGAACAGATTTAAAGGAATCATTTGAAATTGGTTCTTATAAAAAGATGTGTTTGATGAATGGTTATGATGACATTGACTATATTATTAGTCAAAAAGATACTGTCACTGCCTATGCCAAACAGCGAGTCCAAAGTTTCCTGTAAACTGAAAAGAGCCACATTAACACGTTCTGACTTTATTCTAGTCCTTTTAACTGTTTCTGTGGCTTTTTTTTATTTGTAATTTTTGAATATTGAGCAAGTATCGTTGAGTTTATTCGATGGAAAAATTAAGTCGAATAATCCCGATAGCTATCGGGACGACTTTACAAAAGGCTTGAAATTCACCATAACATAAATCCTATTCTACCTATTCTTTTAAGCGTGCGATTAAACCCTTGATTTTTCACGATTCAAATCGTGCTTTAAAGGAATCAATTTTTCAAAAATGAGCGACCGAATTATTGTGTTTGACACAACATTGAGAGATGGCGAACAAGTGCCTGGTTGCCAATTGGCGACCCATGAGAAAGTTGAAATTGCCAAGCAATTAGAACTGCTGGGCGTCGATGTGATAGAGGCAGGTTTTGCGATTTCAAGCCCAATGGATTTCAAATCTATTGTTGAAATTTCTAAAGCAGTGAAAGATCCTGTGGTATGTGCCCTGAGTCGGGCGGTGGAGGCAGACATTAAACGAGCTGCGGAATCGCTCGAATATGCGAAAAGAGGTAGAATCCATACTGGAATTGGAGCATCAGACTATCATATCAAATACAAATTCAATAGCACACATGATAAGGTTTTAGAAAGAGCCGTTGCTGCTGTTAAATATGCCAAAAGCTTTGTAGAAGATGTAGAGTTTTATGCGGAAGATGCAGGGCGTGCGAACTGGGAATACCTAGCCAGAATGGTAGAAGCCGTTATTAAAGCAGGGGCTACTACAGTAAATCTACCCGACACCACAGGCTATTGCTTACCAGAAATGTATGGTGGTATGATGAATTATTTGATGGAAAATGTACCCAACGTGCATAAGGCCGTACTTTCTGCTCATTGCCATAATGATTTGGGTATGGCAACAGCGAATACCATTGCGGCGGTACAAAATGGTGCTAGACAAGTAGAGGTCACTATCAATGGAATTGGAGAACGGGCGGGCAATACTTCTTTAGAAGAAGTCGCTATGATTATGCAGACGCATAAGGGCTTAAATATGCAAACCAATATCAAAAGCCCTAAGATTAATCCTGTCAGTAAATTAGTCTCTAAAATGATGCGGATGCCTGTACAACCGAATAAGGCAATTGTTGGTAAAAATGCTTTTGCTCATTCTTCGGGGATTCATCAAGATGGAGTTCTAAAGCACAGAGAGAATTATGAAATCTTGAATCCACATGATGTAGGTGTAGCAGAATCTTCTATTATTTTATCGGCACGAAGTGGTAAAGCAGCTTTAAATCATCATTTAAAGCGTTTAGGCTATACTTTAGAAAAGCCTGAATTAGAAAAGGCATACATTAAATTTTTAGATGTAGCGGATGATAAAAAATATGTAGAGGATGAAGATTTATTCGCAATCATGGAAGGTGAAACACAAGGTAAAACAGAAATCGTCTTAAAAAGATTGAATGTAACTTGTGGTAGCGAAGGCAAGCCTATGGCTAGCGTTGAGTTATTATATGGGGGTGAATCCCGCTTAGGTGTTGCTATTGGTAATGGTCCTGTCAATGCCTCACTCCGTGCGATTGATAGTATTTTAGGTAGTGGTATCGACTTAGAAGAATTGATTATTCAATCTATGGGCGGTAGCCGAGATACAGGAAAAGTACACATGCGTCTATGTTATAAAGATGAAATGTACTATGGCTTTGGTGTAGATACGGATATTGTAAAAGCTGCTGTTCTTGCTTACCTGAAAGCTATTAATAAGATTCCTGCTTTTCGGAATGTGAAGGCGGTTAGTGCTTAAAAGAATGGCGTTTATCGAATAGATAAACGCCATTTCAATTTTACCAAATTAAATAAATAATAACTCTCTAAACTTTTAAGAGCAATTATTAAATTATTTACTTACCACAAAACGCTTCGTAAATATGGCATTTTCAGTTCTGATACTGATGAAGTATAAACCGTTTGCGTAGTTAGAAGCATCTAATGTGTAGATTTCGTCATTATTGATTGTTCTATTTTCAATAGTTTGACCAAT
>CAYLSF010001036.1:0-3148 GCA_964385675.1 uncultured Saprospiraceae bacterium | reverse complement strand
ATAAATTATTGCTGAACTATTGCATTCGAAATATTAATTTTAATTATTAACAAATCATGAGTAAGAAAATATTAGCATTTGGGGCAAGTAGCAGTCGTAACTCCATCAATAAAAAATTAGCGACGTATGCTGCAAATCAAATTGAAAATGTAGAGGTGACCGTTTTAGATTTAAATGATTTTGAAATGCCAATTTACAGTATTGATAAAGAAAAGGAAGGAGGAATCCCTGAATTGGCAAAACAATTTAAACAATACATTAAGGATACAGATGGTATAATTATTTCATTTGCAGAGCACAATGGAGCTTACACGGCAGCTTTCAAGAATATATTTGATTGGATTTCGAGATATGAAAAAAATGTGTGGGAAGATAAACCGATGTATTTGTTAGCGACCTCTCCTGGAGGGCGTGGCGGTAAAATGGTTTTAGATATTGCTGTGAATAAGTTTAAATTTATGAATAAGAATACAATGGTTTCTTTTTCTTTGCCTTCGTTTGGTCAGAAATTCTCAGAAATAGAAGGAATAGTAGATGTTGATTTATTAAAGGAATTCAAAGCACAGTTAGCTACTTTTACAAAAGCTGTTGGGTAGGTTTTTTAGTTATCAGTTATTGGTTATTAGTTATTGGTTAAATAACTGATAACCAATAACTAACAACAGACAACTAATCACAAATGCTTAGAAATTGAAATATAAAAAGTACTACCAACCCCAAACTTTGATTCTACCCAAATTTTACCTTTATGCTGGTCTGCTATTTTTTTACAGATAGCTAAACCGATACCTGTCCCCTCATAAGCGTCGTCGTGATTTAAGCGATGAAAAACGGCAAATATTTTTTCTTGGAATCGCTCTTCTATTCCGATACCATTATCTTTTATCTCCAATTGCCAGTATTGCTCCGTTTCTGTTACATATATGGTGATTTGAGGAGGTTCAGTCTCCTTTTTAAATTTAAGGGCATTGCCAATTAAATTTTGCAATAATTGTATCATTAAAGTTCTATCCGCAACTATTTCCGTAATACCCGTAAAGGAAATTTGACCCTTTGTTTCTTCTAACCTAGCTCTAAAGGTATTATTCATCAAGAGTTGAAGCGTCTCTATTTTGATAGGCTTAAAACTTAATGTTCCTCTACCTACTCTTGAATATTGCAATAAATCCCGAATGAGTTGTTTCATTCGTTTGGCTCCGTCAATCGCAAAATTCATATAACCTAACCCGGTCTCGTCCAATTTATTTTTATAAAGCCGCTGAATCAACTGCAAGTAACTTGTCACCATTCGAAGCGGTTCTTGTAAATCATGGGATGTAATATAAGCGAATTGTTCTAATTCTGTATTAGAGCGTTCTAGCTCTAATATCATACTTTTAAGCTCCTGTTGAGCTATATTAAGTTCCGTTGTGCGTTCTTCTACTCGTTCTTCCAATTCTTCTTTGGATTGTATCAAGGCTTTTTCCATAGCTAAACGTTGCGTAATATCTTTAATGGCAGCCGTAAATAAAACCTTTCCATCTACTTCTGTTTTTGCAATATTTATTTCAATCGGAAATACCGTTCCATTTTTATGTAATCCTTCTAATTGAACAGTGGTGTTTAATACTACTGACGAATTAGTTTGAAGATGTCGCTTCATACCAGCTTTATGGTGCGGACGGTATGACTCGGGCATTATAGTTGTTAAATCTCTACCGATTAATTCAGCATTGGTATAGCCAAAAATAGCTTGAATTTGTTGGTTCATCATTACAATTTTACTATTGGAATTGGCTGTAATGATTCCTTCATTAACGGTATTTAATACCGCAGAAAGTTGCCGAAAGGCTGACTCCGTTTCGTTTTTACTCGTGCTTAATGCAAATTGTGCCTCTTCTAATTTTTGATTTTTTTCTGAAAGAGAATGATTTAAATTTTCTAAATAATCGGCTTTTTCCAGTAGTATTTTTACGAGTTGATGTTTACTGAGAATATCAATTTTTTCAGTATCCAATAATCTATCGGGCAGAATAGCTACGACACTTGGAAAGGTATCTAATGCCTGATAAGTATTGGCTACCTTTTTATAACTCCTTTCAAAAAGCCGTTTAGACAAAACAACACCGACCTTATTCTCAATATTATCTAATACTTTTTGATTGGTAATTTTAAAAAAATGTATCCAATCTTCAGATGAGGTAATGGTTTGATTATAGACAAAAGGAAGTTGCTCTAAATTAGGATTATTAGGAATCCGTTGGACCGATAATTTTAATTTTTTAAACCAATCATCTTGAGCTGCTCCTAGTACTTCTAAAATACTATCTAAAGTGAGTTCAAGTAATTGCTTACAGAGATAAATTGATTGCTCACGAGAGGGTTTAAGGATAACACTAAATCCTTCTAAAGTTGAAAGAAAAGGAAACCTAGTTTTGATATTATCCCTTAATTTTTGGGTGGTATAACTGACCTTTTTATCAATTTCCGTTAGATATTGCTCGAATGCCAAATAAAACCGGGGACACTCCTCAATTTGTTTATCTATAGTTAAATTTCTGAATTTAGTGGTCTCTTCTACTAACCCTTTTGCTTTTTGAGGTTCAGATATCTGCATACTCAAAAAGGACACAAAATCATTGAGTCCTTTCTGTATATCTTCCGGTTGAGTTGTTGTTGAAGTTGCGGAAGTGCTAAAAAATCTTGAAAACCATGTTTTCATAAATGAAAAATACGAATGCCGTTAATTGCTTCATCTAACGGTCTAAACAATAACATGAAGTAATGACCAATAAGTAATCTGAATAT
Source organism: uncultured Saprospiraceae bacterium (assembly GCA_964385675.1). GTDB lineage: Bacteria > Bacteroidota > Bacteroidia > Chitinophagales > Saprospiraceae > CAYLSF01. The sequence continues at coordinate 361 of CAYLSF010001036.1, read as the reverse complement.
TGATTCAGTTGATGATATTGTCTTTTATGGTTGAATGTAAGAATCTAGTTGATATTACGCTGTGAGAAAATTGATGTCTATCTTATCCTTTTTGACTTACACTGTAAATTCTATAAAATCCATAAGCAGATAAGCCCCAAGTAATCATTAAAGCTACAAACCAAAGGATATTACCTAATAAATCCCCAAAGGTATCTCTAAATACATCGAAACCCCAAATATGATTGATTTGCATGGCTAAATGTCCTACTGCCATGACTAAAAATCCCCATGCGAGGTAATTCATCCCAATTCCAAATATACCACCTTTCAAAGCACTTGCCGTCTTAAAACTGTAATAAACACAGACCAGCAAGAATGG
>CAYLSF010001035.1:0-3148 GCA_964385675.1 uncultured Saprospiraceae bacterium | reverse complement strand
CAATCTATACCCTCAAATTTATATAAAATATAAAAGGACTAGCTCCTCATGAACTAGTCCTTTTATTTATCCCTTTTAAATATTGAAGTATTTGTAATTCTTATTTTTACAAACTACCAATCATTTTTTCAGGACGCACCCACTCATCAAACTCCTCTGCGGTCAAATGCCCTAATGCAATAGCTGCGGCTTTTAAGGTTGTATCCTCCTTGTATGCCTTTTTAGCAATAGCAGCGGCATTGTCATATCCAATTTTGGTATTTAATGCTGTTACGAGCATCAGTGAATTATTCAAATGTTCTGTGATTCGCTTACGATTTGGCTCTAAACCTGCAATACAATTTGTATTAAAACTCTGGCAAGCATCTCCTATTAATTGAGCAGAAAATAGAAAATTAAAAATCATCATCGGTTTAAACACATTCAGTTCAAAATGTCCAGTCATTCCACCTACATTAATTGCTACATCGTTCCCTACAACTTGTGCCATTGCCATTGTTAAAGCCTCGGACTGTGTTGGATTCACCTTCCCTGGCATAATTGAGGAACCTGGTTCATTCGCCGGAATAACCAACTCTCCAATACCAGAGCGAGGTCCAGATGCCAACATTCTAATATCATTACCAATCTTCATCAAAGAAACCGCAACCGTTTTTAACGCTCCATGTGCTTCTACGATGGCATCATGTGCCGCTAGTGCTTCAAATTTATTTTCAGCCGTTACAAATGGTAATCCTGTTAGTTCTGCTATCTTTTTAGCCACTAATACAGCATATCCTTTTGGTGTATTCAATCCTGTACCTACTGCTGTACCACCTAGTGCCAACTCAGATAAGTGTGCTAAACTATTATGAATCGCTTTTAAGCCATGATCCAGTTGAGAAACATATCCTGATAACTCTTGACCAACCGTGACAGGTGTAGCATCCATAAAATGTGTACGTCCTATTTTCACTACGTCCATAAAAGCTTCAGATTTAGCTTTTAGCGTATCTCTTAATGCTTCGATCCCAGGAATCGTTACTTCTACCAAAGCCTTGTAGGCTGCAATGTGCATCGCTGTAGGAAAAGTATCATTAGAAGATTGTGATTTATTCACATCATCATTAGGGTGTAGTGTTTTAGAATCGTCTAATAACGTACCTCCATTCAATACATGACCTCTATTCGCCACTACCTCATTCACATTCATATTCGTTTGGGTACCTGAACCCGTTTGCCAAACCACTAAAGGAAACTGATCGTCTAGTTTTCCTTCCAATATCTCATCACACACTTTTGCTATTAAATCCGCTTTTTCGGTTGGTAATACGCCCAATTCTGCATTGGTATAAGCGGCAGCTTTTTTCAGATAAGCATAGGCTTGTATCACGGCTTTGGGCATGGTCTGCCCTCCAATTTTAAAATTTTGGCTTGACCGTTGAGTTTGTGCCGCCCAATATTTTTCTGCGGGTACATCTACATATCCAATACTGTCTTTTTCCTTACGATATTCCATGAAATTTAATATTTTTAAATTATGCTTTGAGTATGTTATTTTATTAAAAAATGTGATCGCAAAGATATGGTTTTATTATTCAATCCGTATTAAATTAAATTTACAAATCCAAAACAATTGCTAATGGCAGTAATTTAAAATGCAGAAAAACAACTTTCATATTATCTTCCTATGTTTATGCTGTTATCTCCTTGGTAACCCTACTACCGCTATTGCTCAATTGTTAAAATTTAGACATTATACAACTGCTGATGGATTGTTGAGTTCGGAGACCTTTGACATCAAACAAGATAAAGAAGGATTTATATGGATAACAACGGATAATGGAATCTGTAAATTTGATGGGCAACAATTTACTCCATTCCCAATTCAATATTTTACGAATGATTTGGAAATCAAGTTATTACCAGATAGAACAGGACGGCTTTGGGTAGTTGATTTGCAAGGTCAAGGCGCCTATTACTATAAGAATCAGATCATTCCTTTAGATAATTTAATTGACTTTGTTGATACTAAGATTGACAATGTGTTTGAAGATAAAAACGGAAATATTTGGTTTAAATTTCTACAAGATAAATTAATTCAATTCGATCATAAAGGGACTTTTAATACCTTTAATTTAAAGAAAGGTAAGGTCAATTCTATAGTTGAAACCCAAGATAAATTATACTTTTTCAATAATAAAGGATACTATACGCTCAAAAATAAAAAGCTAATATATACCTCTCATCAAGTCCCCTTTCCCAATTCAATAAAACATAATCAAATTCTTACCCTTGAAGGTAATCTTATTTTCTTTGATCAAGAACAACTCTATCACTATGATTGGCAATCCAAAAGATTGACTCCCTTTTTACCAACACTAAAGATAAAAAACACTATAAATGATATTTTTTATGATTCAAAAGGTAATTTTTGGATTCTAACAAGAGATGGAATTACACTTATCGAAAAAAGTACAACCAATCAACCTAAAATATCAAAACATCTCAAAAAACGATTTTTTAATAAAGCATTTCAAGATAGAGAAGGTAATATTTGGTTCACCACACGCAGACATGGCGTATATCTCATTACCACTACAAATGGATATACCTTACAACAGGCTACTACCAAACAGGTAGAAGCTATCGCCGTTGATAATCAGCAGCAAATCCTTATTGGAAATTCAATTGGTCAAGTAGATATTATTCAACAACAGCGTGTCACTACATCTTTTTCATCAGAAAATAAAGGCAGAGAATCTCCTATTTATGATATTTTAGTTGCATCCAATAAAAGTATTTGGTTAGCTCAAAGTGGCTTTTTAAGTCATTTCTCCCCTAATTATAAATTGCTAAAAACTTATCGGGAAATCTATAATATAAAATGTATTGTAGAAGATAAAAATCAAATGATATGGCTCGGCACAGGTCGTAATGCAGGGTATATTAAAGATGATAAATTTACAGCAGTATTAAAAAAACGAACATATTCCATTTTACCAATAGATACAACACTCGCCTATATTGGCACAACAGAGGGTTTATTTAGATTTGATCGCTCGTTAGTTTCCCTTCAAAATATGTTACCAAACCACCATATTGAATTTATAACTCAATCTAAAAATAATGAAATATGGGTAGCAACTAAAGGGCAGGGTATTTATAT
>CAYLSF010001034.1:0-3148 GCA_964385675.1 uncultured Saprospiraceae bacterium | reverse complement strand
CGGAGTTTATTACTGCTATTCCAGCTCCAAATAAAAAATATGCCTGTGAAAAAATTGCAGCAATACGTTTAGACTCGGCTTATGCTGTTTTTGAAAATTTAGAAGATGAACTACAACGATTAATGCCAGATGGTATTTGACAAAAGTATTTTCATTAATATACTATCATCTTTTAAATAACAAACAACTTCTTTTATAAACTATTTGCGACTAAAATTGTACTTTTGCATTTATGCAAAAATTATCCTTTTCTGGTCACGATACATTTTATTGCCGACATTATTGGCTCAAAAAAGGCATTGATTTTATTGAGGAGGGCAGCAGCTTTACCAATAAAAATGCGGTGATTGATTTGGGGGTCGGTAAAAATATGGTAACGGCAATTCGCTTCTGGTTAAGGGCTTTTGATTTGGTGCAAGAAAATAAAGACCGCTCAAAAATTAACCTAAATCCTTTTTCTGAATCCTTATTTGCTGAAAATGGATATGACCCGTATTGCGAAAATATTGGTACACTCTGGCTATTGCATTACAGATTAACTAAAAGAGGACGAGCCTCTATTTATTCCTTAGTTTTTAATGAATTTCGTAGAACCCGTATCGAATTTACGGATCAGCACCTTCAAAAATTCTTGGTTAGAAAATGTGCGTTAGACGATTATCAATACAATGAAAATACAATAAAGCGAGATATTCGGGTATTTGTTCAAAACTATGTACCGTCTGATAGAGCAAATAACGTAGAAGATAATTTTTCGGGTTTATTGAATGAATTAGGTATTGTAGAAAAGATAGGTAAAATCGGCAAAGAGCGAGAAAAATGGTATAGAATCGAAAATACGGAACGCCCCGATTTACCACCGCTCATTGTATTGTATGCTATATTAGATAATGACAATTACGGGGATTCTGTACGATTTGATGAATTACTAACAGGCAAGGATAGTGTCGGTAGCATTTTCGCTTTAAATACCGATGCCTTATTATCTAAAATAGAAGCCTTTCAGCAAATTTATCCTGATATTGTCTATACTGATGACGGTGGTATTCGATTGTTACAATTCAAACAACGACCATCAAAAGAGGCGGTGTTAGCGAGGTATTATGGGAATTAAGAGCGTAACGTCATTCCGTGCTTGACACGGAATCTCACTAACATTAGTTACGACTTTTGAAAAAAGAGTCGTCAATAGTATGTCAAGCGTTTTATCACAACATTCTACCGAGGTTAAAACTTTACCAAACTTTCAGGCGTATGATAAATCTAATTTTTTCATAAAAGCATTATATCACAGCATTCAACCGAGATTAAACTTTACCAAACTTTTAGAAGTTTAGTAAAGTCAGATTTTCGCTCAAATATCCAAATTCGTAATTCGTAATTATTAATTCGTAATTAAAAAAATGTCCGTAAATTTTTCTCCATCCATCAATATTGTTCGAGACGCAGATAGTCCGCTATACTAACTGCCGACCAACAATTCTAAACAGATTTATCGCTCCATCGCTCAAAATTATGGAGAGGGCATTCATGCCTTTACTATTGTAGGAAGTTATGGAACAGGAAAATCTGCCTTTTTACTGGCATTTGAAAAGACTTTACAACAAGAATACGCTTATTTTCAGTCGATAGATGGACAATTTAATAATTGTCAGCAGTTTCAATTTATCAATATGGTGGGTAAATATAAATCCATCATAGAAAGTCTAGCAGAACAATTTGAGGTAGCAGCAGAGGCGAATATCATTTTAAAAACCATTAAAAAACAGCTCACTAAAGAAACTTGTCTCGTACTTGTCATAGATGAATTTGGAAAGCACCTCGAATATGCCGCTAAACACGAGCCTGAAAAAGAACTCTATTTTATTCAGCAAATTGCAGAATTAGCGAATACACAAAATCGAAATTTACTATTCATCACAACGCTGCATCAAAACTTTGATGCCTATGCCTTAGGACTTGATGATGTACAGCGAAAAGAATGGGAAAAGGTAAAAGGACGATTAAAAGAATTGACCTTTAATGAACCCGTAGAGCAATTACTTTCTGTAGCAGCCGAGCGATTAAATGAAAAATTTGAGGGAACAGAGAAGCAGCCTTTTAATGCCGAACTCTTACAAACCATTCAAAAGAATAGCATTTTTCCATTGCGAAATGAATTATCGGAGGCATTTATTCAAAAGCTATTGCCTTTTGATATCTTATCCGCAGCGACCTTGACGATTGCCTTACAAAAATACGGTCAAAATGAACGCTCCTTATTTACCTTTCTAAATACACAAGAATATTTAGGCTTAGAGCAATATGATACAACGCTTCATCCGTATTATAACCTAAGTTGTGTCTATGATTATTTGCATCACAACTACTACTCAACCCTCACCTCTCGTTATAATCCAGATTATTTTCAATGGACACTCATTCGCAATTCCTTAGAGCGAGTAGATGCAGAATTTGATGAAGACGTAGAAGAAGCTAGGCGATTAATACAAGCTATCGGTTTGCTCAATATTGTGAGTACAGACGGGGCAAAACTCAATCGTCAATTCCTAATAGAATATGGTACACATTGCCTTAATCTAAGCGATGTAGAATTTTTATTAGGGCGATTAGCAGGATTACAAATTATCCGTTATCTCAAATATAAAGACACTTTTAAACTCTATGAAGGCTCAGATATAGACATTGAAGAAGAGTTAGAAAAACTCAGAGTTAAAGAAGAATCCATTAAAAATGTAGCGTATGAAGCCAAACGATTTTTACCGCTTGACTATGCCGCTGCAAAAGCCGTTAGCTATCAAAAAGGGACACCTCGCTTTTTTCAATTTGAATTTTCGGATGCTCCGCTCAAAACTTTTGGCGAAAGCGAAATAGATGGATTTATCAATTTGATATTTTCAGATGACGAGCATATTAGGGATGAAATTGTAGCCGTAGCAAATCAGCCGATTTTATACGCTCTATTTACGGAAACCGATCAGATAAAAGCACAATTGCGAGAAATCAAAGCAATTGATAAGTTATTTCGGCAAATACACGATGATAAAGTAGCAAAGCGAGAAGTTCAAAATATGAAAGACTTCCGCACACAACAGCTAAAAATCTATTTAAATAAAGCCCTATTTAGCGGCTCGGATAGCGTACAATG
>CAYLSF010001033.1:0-3150 GCA_964385675.1 uncultured Saprospiraceae bacterium | reverse complement strand
GTATGAACAATATCAATAAAGTACGTTTTAATTAACTTGGAAAGTCGTTATAATGATAGTTTACAAATTTAAAATTGGGTGTATGTGTTGCTGTTTCTATGATACAATTAGCAGTAAAGTTATTAACCATGCTTTTTAAATAACAAATAGTTGTGACAGGGAAAATAATATTGCCACAGATTTATACCGATTAAAAAGATATAAACCTATGGCAAAAAAATATTAAATCATCATTCCTAACTCGTCAACTTCGCTAAATCCGCTCCTGTAATGGCTACTACAGCAGAACGAGGAATCCTATTCCCCCCTTCAGGCCAATGACTCGTTAAATTATTTAGATCCTTAGATAACTCTCCAGGATGCTGAACACTTAAAAATAACGTCCGTCCATCAGGCGAAAAAGAAGGCCCTGTCAGTTCCGCATCAGAAGGGGCAGAAGCGACTTGTATGACTAGCCCCGCATCTCGACCATCCGCGGGGACTAGAAATAAGCCATTATTTTTAAATTCAGCATATTTCCCCTTATTCATTTTAGAACCCGAAATATCGGAGGTAAACCAAAGGTTACCATTTTTATCAAATGCCATATTATCAGGGCAAGAGAATCCCGTATTAGAGCCACCGGCTAAGAAAGTTGTTGCTTTAAAACGTTGAGATCCTTTATCGCCATCTTCTTCTTCTATTTTAAGAATGGAGCCATGGTGATTCCCCTTTGGTGTATTATTCGTCAAGGAAACAAAAACATTACCCGTTAATGGATCAATATCAATATCTTCAGGTCTATCCAATGGCGTACCGCCCATGAGTTTAGCCGCATCTCTCAATCGTACCAAGACCTCTTCTTGACTCTTGAAATTTTCTTGCAATTTAGGCTGCTTCTTATAATCCAACGGAATCCAAGTACCCTTAAAAATATTGGCAACATAGAGCGTTCCATAGGTTAAATCCCTAGACTTTGGTTTGGCGGCTACAAACTTATACAAGCATTGATCATTTGCGTCATCCCCTGTATAAACTACAATTCGACCATCTTTTGTTTGCGATACGGTCGCACACTCATGTGCACATCGACCCAAAGCAGGTAATTTATGAGCTTCACCCGTCAAAGGATTCACCTCTACCACCCAACCATAATTTTCTGGTGGATACTTAAAAAACTTTTCCCAACCGACAATGCTCTCTTTAAAAATCCTATCACCATCTGCGGTATGTACATAGTCGCCATAAAACGCATCATAGTTTTCCTCACAGGTCAATATCGTTCCCCACGGCGTAACCCCTCCAGAGCAATTCGCTAAAGTACCCACCGCTGAACCTTCTAAAAACTCTTTCCCTTTTTTCCATCTAAACGGAATACGAGTGCGAGCGGTAATACGACGATTAAATTCTGAATTTTTCACCATCGTCCACTTATTCTCAATCAACTTAATATGAATAATAGAACCACCCACCGTCTCTTGTTCTTTCATCACCTGCTCCTTAGTGCGTTCTTGTCCTTTCCCCATATAGCCACTAACAAATTTCGGATTGGTATATTCATGGTTCACCCACAATAAACCCTCCTCTTTTTGTCCTTCTTCTAGCGGAATAAATGCCGTATAATCATTGTTAAATCCAAATTTCTCCTCTTGATTAATTGGATCATCCCATCGGGCAATGATGTCATATTGTAAGCCTTTTGTCAGCACCAATTCATCAATATTCGTCGGCTCAATACTTTTAAAGGGTAAACGCTTTAATATAGGATTTTCCACAGCAGTCGTATCAGCTACTTTTTGTACAGGATCACACCCCGTTATCATTGCGGCAGGCGTAATAGCGGCTACTGCTCCCATGCGTCCCAAAAACTGCAAAAACGCTCGTCTATCTTGTATGGTCATTTTTAGTGATTAGTGATTAGTGATTAGTGGCTAGTTATTGAGTTAGCGACTAATGGCTAATCAAAAAATAAAACCTAATTTCAACGGCTAATATAAGCGGAATGATAATAGGGTTAGCTAAATTAATGTTAATTCTTTTTAAACCTTATTGGGATTACAGCATTACCTCGTAAATTCAGTAAAAGATCCGCGTTCATCCGCTTGATCCGCGTCATCCGCGTTTCTATCACGAATTATAGATAAAAAATAAATGAAACACGGATCATGCGGATTTAGCGGATGTAACGGATTTTAAAATTAGATAACGATGAGATACCTATTATTACTCACCATATTACTTACACTAAATACTAAAGGCATCAGCCAAACGCAATTGCCCCCCAAGTTTCAGCAACAACTCCAACAACACAACCTCAGCTTCTCGATGCCCTTAGAACAACGCTACAAGATCAGAAAAGGCAAAAAGAACCCCTATGTCAATTATGACTGTGTGCTAAAATCCAAGCACTTAGAAATCCGTTATGCGTTTAGTCAATCCGATTTACCGCCGCACCTATTAGCGAATACGAAAGCCATGTCTGCGGGCGATAATGAAAAGCATAATATCCTACTCGTCAGACCGCTTACGCCCGAACAAGCCGCACAAGACTTCTACGCCGATTGGGCAGGAGAGATTACCTTTATGCCCAAAGCCAAATTTTCGTCTAAGCGATATGGTATCTTACTCTCTTTCTATAAAGCCAATAGGACACAGGTCTTTGTTTTCTTTTTATTTAATAAAATGACGGATGCCGTCAAGCAAGCGATGATAGGGATGCGAGGGGCTTTGTTGTTTGGGGAGGAGTAGGAATTTAGATTTTAATGTACATTGGATTTGGTGGAAATGATTTATATTTGGTTTTGATTATCATTTTTCAAAAAATCAATTTCAGAAAAACACCAAAATGTCTAAAGAGATAGCCTTACAAAGAATAGCACAAGAGAAAAAAGAACGGTCTGGAAAGTTGGATTTGAGTAGGTTAAAGTTAACAGAAGTTCCCAAAGAGATTCAGACATTAACGCACTTGCAGACTTTATCTCTTAACAACAATAAAATCACGGATATTCGTTTTTTGAAAAACTTGACCCAATTAACGGCTTCATACTTTAGTCGCAGTCAAGTTACCGATTTTTTTTTTCTAGAAAATTTGACCCAATTAACGACTTTGTACCTTCGCTCCAATCAAATCACCGATATTCGTTTTTTGGAAAACTTGACCCAATTAACGAC
>CAYLSF010001032.1:0-3151 GCA_964385675.1 uncultured Saprospiraceae bacterium | reverse complement strand
GTAGTATCACAAAGCTTTGCACAAGGACTAAGTACTTTTGGCGATGTATCGGAAGAGGACTTAAAAATGACAATATATGATAAAGACTCTAGTGCAGTAGCTGTTGTACTATATGATTACCATAAAATAGAAGGAGAACGTACGAATAAGTACAAAATGAAAATCTCTCATTATCAACACGTGAGGATTAAAATATTGAGACCTGAGGGATTTGACTATGCAAATACAAGAATATGGACTCATAAAGAAGATGCTAATATTTTTAATATAAAGGCACATACTATAAATTTAGAAGATGGTAAGGTTGTGAAATCTCCTGTGGAAGAAAAAAGTATTTATGAAGAGGTTTACAATAAGTATTATAAACGGAAGACTTTCACATTTCCTAATCTAAAGGTAGGCTCAATTATAGAATATGAGTACAATAAATTTTCCGCTCATAATTATGAGATTTATCACGAATTTCAAAAGGCTATTCCTGTTCGATATTCAGAAGTACAAATTACCTTACCGAATTATTATCCTTACCAATATGATCTGAATCAATCAGAATTAAAACTAGCAGAGTCCAAGCGGTCAGAAACGACTTTGAATTCGATGGATGCTACAGCATTTAAGTTTGTAATGAAAGATATTGAAGGTGTGAAGATGGATGCTTATGTAGATAATATTAGTAATTATAGGGCAATTCTGAGGATGTTTAGAACTAATGTCTTTTATAAATGGCAGGGAACTTACGCTACATTAGATATTGATAGCTGGGAAAACTTAACGAAATATTATATAGAAGAATTTGGTAAATCGTATAACTCTAAATCCTATTTCAAGAAGGCTTATATTGCTAATAAAGAGATTATTCACAGTAATATTTCCAAGAAGGAAAAAATGATTAAGCTATATAATAGTATAGCTAATACAATAACGTGGAATGAAGAATATGATCGAAAGCCTGATGAATACAATTTGAATAAGGTGTTTAGTGCTCAAGAAGGTAATAGTGCTGAAATCAATCTCTTACTACTTAGTTTATTAAAAGAAACTCGAATTAGTGCATATCCTGTATTAGTAAGTACTAGAGAAAATGGACATATAAATCCTGCCATACCATTTTTTTACCAGTTTAATCATGTTCTTATTAAAGTTGAAATCGAAGGTAAGTTATATTTCTTAGATGCTATTGATTCTGATAGACCCTATAATTTATTAGATTTTGAAGACTTGGTGCCGATAGGGTGGCAAATTGATAAGAATAAGGGAAAATGGGTAGATATTGCACCTGTAAAAAGCCGAATAGTGATGCTACCTACTTTAGAATTGAATAAAGATGGTTCGGTTTCTGGGAACTTTAATATGGTAATGAGTGGCTATAAGGGATACGAAGAACGATTGAGCTTGAAGAAGAATAAAGATAAAAAGGTTAGTTATGTTAATATGAGCTTTTCAGAAGAAGAAGAAATTGAAGTAGAGGTTGAAAATTTTGAAGTTAAGGACTTAGAAAATAAGGATAAAAATTTATCTGTTAGTTTTAATTTAAATTCTTCTGATTTTGCAGAAGTTACAGATGAATTGATTTATTTTACCCCTGTATGGATGGCAAAATTTAAAGAAAACCCTTTTAAAGAAGAAACTCGAAATGTACCAATTAATTTTGGTTATAATATAGAGGAGCAATATGTTTTAAAACTAAAAATTCCTAAGGGATTTGAAGTTGAAGATATGCCCAAACCAGCAACAATCAACCTACCTGACAAAAGTGGTTCTTTTAAGTTTGTTGTACAAAAAAGTGGCGAGAATCAGATTATGGTGATGAGTCGCTTACGCGTCAATCAACCTACTTTTTCCGCTGAGTTTTATCCTTACCTAAAGCAATTTTTTGATATGGTAGCAGAAAAGCAAAACGAGCAAATTGTACTGAAGAAGATAGCGGAATAGTTTATTTAGTGTTAGACACGAATTACATAAAATACTTAAAACGAATATGAAAAACCTATTTATTTTATTAAGCTTATTGATTATTTCATCGAATTTATTGGCTCAAGAAACAGTGACTTTTGGAGAAGCCTCAGAAGCTGATTTAAAGATGAAACAGTATGACTTGGATACGGGGGCAAATGCTGTAGTATTATATGATAAGTTTACAATTGAAAAAATTAATAAATCTCGAAAACAAGAGGAATTATTATATGAAAGACATATTCGGATTAAAATATTGAATGCCTCTGCCTTCGAATTAGCAGATGTAGAAATACCGATCTACGATAGATTTAAAGCGACATTTTCAAACCTACAAGCACATACGATTAACTGGGAAAACGGGGAGAAGAAAATTACAAAGGTTAAATATGAAAATATTTTTGAGGAAAAAATTAGAAAAGGGGTACATATACGGAAATTTACATTTCCCAATTTAAAAGAAGGCTCAATTATAGAATATAAATATCAGTACACAGATAATTTTTACTATACCTTCTATTATCCTTTTCAGAAAGATATTCCTGCTAGATGGACTGAAATTAAGTTGACCCTACCAACCTATCTAGGGTATAGTTATGAGATCGATGATAACTATAATATGGCAATTAATAAGGTTACTACAGAAGAATTAAAAATAAGAAAAAGACGATTTGATATGAATATCTATCATTTTGCTATGAAGGATTTACCCGCTATTCGTCATGAGCCTTATGTAAGTAATCTAGAAGATTATCGAAAGATTTTGTTAATGTATATCAGTAAAAATGATAAGTTAGGTGAGGTTATAATCTCTACATGGCAAAGAATGACTCGTAGTTTTTTGAATTACAGCAAAGGTGCTTTTACGAGTCGTAAAAGGTACAAAGTGGCGTATAAGAAAGCTAAACAATACATCAAAGGGGATTTTTCAAAAATGGAGAAAATGAAATTATTATATAATTTCGTAGCCAATAAAGTAAAATGGAACAATCGGTATCAAGTTACTTTAGATTATTATACCGATTTAGGTTTGGTGTATAAAAATAAAAAAGGAAATAGTGCCGAAATCAATTTGATGTTATTAGCTTTACTTCGAGAAGCTGACCTCAACGCAAATCCTGTATTGTTGAGTACCCGACATAATGGAAAACCTTCTGACGATATTCCATTCTTATTCCAGTTTAATCATGTAATTGTA
>CAYLSF010001031.1:0-3153 GCA_964385675.1 uncultured Saprospiraceae bacterium | reverse complement strand
GACCAACAGACACAAATTGAAGCGTTGAAGTTAGAAAATAAACAATTGAAAACTGAAGTCTCTAAAATTCAAGAATTAGAAGAACAAGTCTCTGAAATTCAAACCTTAAAACAACAAAACGCTGAAATGAAAGCCATGTTAGAGCAGATTCGAGCCCGATTGCTATCGGGACAGTTGAAAAATCAATAAGCACCTATTCTCAAAAGCACCGAGCCTAATTTTAACCATAAAACATCATAAAAACAGAGTTGCACAAATGCGAAATCTCGTATTTGTGCAACTAAAACAATAATGTCTTCGCATTTGTGTCAATCAATTACCCATTTGTGTAGAGGTTTTTGGTGCATCATTGTGGTGTAATTGATAACAAACATAAAATCATAGAGAACAACTAAAAATAACAAGAGATGAAAAGTAAACTTAGAATAATTATCACTTCTTACCTATTACTTACGACCTATTACTTAAGTACTGCCCAAATTGCCATCAACACCGACGGTACAAATCCAGACGCATCGGCGATGCTAGATGTAAGTAGCACCGACAAAGGTATCCTCATCCCAAGAATGACCACCGCCGAACGTACAGCTATTTCAAATCCTGCCACAGGACTAATGGTTTATGATAGTGATGAAAATAGCTTTTGGTATTACAATGGTTCAGCTTGGACAGCGGTAGGTAGTAGTGCTTTTACATCTGAAAATGGCATTACGAATTCAAATAACAATAATGATGATTTTGTATTTGGAGGTGATAGCTTGAATTATGGCGGAAGTGATGACGAGTACAAATTCTTTTTTGATAAAAGTAAAGGCGCATTTCGTGGAGGAGTAATTAAGAATACAGACTGGGATGAAAGTAATCTTGGGGATTATTCTTTTGCTTTTGGTGAAAATAATTTGGTAAGTGGAGCGTATAGCTTTGCAATGGGAGAAGATAATCTTATCAATAACGATTATGCAACTACCTTTGGAGTTGATAATGAAATTAGAGGTTTGGTGGCTTTTGGAAGTGGTGAATATATTACTGTCAATGGAGATTATTCAACAGGATTTGGATATTATAATCAAATAAGTGGAGCGTATTCTTTTGCGGTTGGTCAAGACCATGAGATAACCGGTGATAACTCATCAGCATTAGGTTACAATCAGGAAATCAATGAAGATTATTCATTTGCCACTGGTGATGATAATATTGTTGATGGAAAATATGCCAGTGCCTTAGGAAGAGATTTAGTAGTTGCTTCTCATGCAGAGGTTGCCGTAGGTACTTACAATACAACTTATACCGCTAATAGTGCAACTGCTTTTAATGCTTCTGATAGATTATTTGTCATTGGAAATGGAACAGGAAATTCTGCACGTTCTGACGCCATGATAGTTTACAAAAGTGGAAATACAGAAATCAACGGTCAATTATCGGTAACAGATACCGTGAATCTGTCAAGTGCTTTGATGGTAAATGGAAAAGATATTGCTAATACAGGTTTTATTTCTGAAAATGGAATTACCGCTGCTGTTAGTAATAATGATGATTTCCTATTCGGGACAGATAGCTTGAATTATGGTGGAAGTGGTGATGAGTATAAATTCTTTTTTGATAAAAGTAAAGGGGCATTTCGTGCAGGAATGACCGATGAAACAGATTGGGACGAAAGTAATATTGGGGATTATTCTACTGCTTTTGGCGAAAATAGTATCGTGAGTGGAGCGCATAGTTTTGCAGGCGGAAGAGAACATACAATAAGTGATGATTATTCTACCGCCTTTGGCGAAGAAAATGAAATCAATAATAGATATGTATTCGCAGCAGGACAAGAACATATTGTAGATAATGATTACGCCGCTGCATTTGGTTATTATAATCAACTATCAGGTTATGCTTCATTTGCTGGTGGTGAATATCATGTTGTAGATGGAGATTACTCGACTGCATTTGGACAAGATAATGTGATAAATGGATATAACTCATTTGCAACTGGCGATGATAATACGGTTAGTGGAAATTACGGAAATGCTTTAGGTCGAGGATTAGAAGTTCCCTCTCGCTCAGAAGTGGCTATTGGCGCTTATAACACCACCTATACACCTAATAACGCAACGTCATTTAATGATGCTGATAGATTATTCGTCATTGGAAATGGAACAACAAATAATAGTCGCTCAGATGCTATGATAGTTTATAAAAGCGGTAATACTGAAATCAATGGACAATTAGCCGTTTCTGATACAGTCAATTTATCAAGTGCTTTAATGGTCAATGGAAAAGATTTAGCGAATACGGGTTTCACTTCTGAAAACGGCTTTACACATAGTATCAATAATGATGATGACTTCGTAGTAGGAGCAGATAGTTTAAATTGGAATAGTGGAAATGAGGACAAACTAATCTTTTACAAAAGTAATGGTGCATTTAGAGTGGGTAGAGTACAGAGAGATGACTGGGATGAAGACAATTTAGGGAATTATTCTTTTGCTACAGGCTTAGGGAATGAAGCAACAGGCAATGGTTCTTTTGCGGCAGGCGGTGCTAACGAATCTACTAATCTTTATACGGTAGCAATGGGTTCATTTAATGAAGCATCTGGTTTAAATGCAACAGCTTTCGGCTATGGTACTACCGCTAGTAATAGTTATGCCACTACTTTTGGAAAAAATACAACGGCAAGCGGTTATGGCTCAACCGCACTCGGAGAAAACACAATCGCTCCTTCTTACATAGAAACGGTCATTGGTATTTATAATACAAGTTATACGCCTAATCAAACTTCTATTATTAACGAAGAGGATAGACTTTTTGTAATAGGAAATGGAACAGGTTCTAATAGTCGCTCCGATGCCATGATAGTTTATAAAAGTGGAGATACAGAAATCAATGGTGAGACACACATTACAGATGAAAAAAGTGGTTCAGAAGACTACGTCATGACTATCGAAAACACCCAAAATGATAATAGCAGCCACAATAATGGTTTATTGATTAAAGCAGGACATGATAGTTACACATCGAGTAATCGTTCAAGTATGATTCGTTTTCATAGTCCGAATGGCACTAATTTAGGTAGAATACGCCAAAATGGAGCAAGTGATATTTCATTCGTCAATTCTTCTGATATTCGTTTAAAAGAAAATATCCAGCCTACTCAGTTTGGTA
>CAYLSF010001030.1:0-3160 GCA_964385675.1 uncultured Saprospiraceae bacterium | reverse complement strand
GGTTTTATTTCCATAAATAATGAACTTAAATTATCTAGTATAACTTGTAGTTTGGAATTTTATTCAATCTTCTCAAAAGAGGTGAGGTGCTATTTCGCCATATGTTTACAATTATTTTCGTACTTGATTTAAGAAAGTTATCTGATATCCACTAATATTCTTAATGTGGCTTGAAAGTAAAAAAAATTAGCCACTAATACACAAATTATTTCATAAGTGTATTAGTGGCTATCTATCTTAAACCAATACAATAAATAAGTAACCAATAACTACCCCTTAAACTTCTTCTTCTCAAATTGAGCTAATTGATCGCCCGTTGACCCCAATCGAGAATCGGCATTATATTCTAAATCTAATCCTTCTCTAAGAGTAGTCATGTAACCGTCGTTGTACAATTGCTTAATACGCACAATGGCTTCAAAACTATTGCCTTCTATTTCTTTGATAATTTTATTGACCTCTTCTTCTAATTCCTCTTCTTTAAAAGCACGGTTGACTAAACCTAAACGCTCTGCTTCTACGCCTTTAATACGCATCGCTCTAAAAGTCAACTCTTTCGCCTTTGCTAATCCCACTCTACGAGCCAATCGCTGTGACATTCCCCAACGAGGCATTACAGCCCATTTAGCATGAGTATCGCCAAATTGTGTATTTTCTGTACAAAAAGACATATCAAAAAACATCATCATTTCTAATGCCCCTGTAAAGCAATAGCCATGGACTTGAGCAATAGTTATTTTAGACATATTGGACAATAAACCACCTACCTTTTGTCCTATTTCCATAAAGCTTCCGCCTTTTTGAAAACCTTCTGCTGTTGTGCCTTTTAAGTCAACACCTGCTGAAAATGCTCGTCCTGCACCATTAACGACTAGAACCTTGATATTGCTATCTTGCTCTATATTTTCTAAAGCTGCTGCCATTTCGTGCATCATTGGCTCATTGAATGCATTAAGCACTTTCGGACGATTTAAAGTGATTCGAGCAACTGCTCCTTCTTTTTTATAAATGATATGTTCCATCTTCTTAAATTTTTCAAGTTCCAAATTCCAAACCTGTTTGCCAGTAGAGAGATTTCAATATAATGATTGTGAAGGTAAGCAATTTCATAGTTTGAGATAGTAAAACTGGTTTTAGATTTGGTATTTTTGTATTTATAGAAGGACACAGAGAACACAAAGGAAGCACAGAGAACACAGAGTTAAAAACCAAACTTTGTGTCTCTCTGTGTCTCCTCTGTGTTCTCTGTGTCCCAAACACTCATTAAATGAAAATATATTCATACTTTATAATCAGCTTATTAGCAATACTTTGTGCTACCTGTGGCAATCCCACTCAAAATACAGATAAGAAAGTATTTCGATACAATGAACCAACGGCTGTTACTTCATTAGACCCTGCTTTTGCTCGAAATCAGAGTAATAATTGGGCGGTGAATCAACTCTTTAATAGCTTGGTTCAATTGGATGATAATTTGAATATTCAGCCCTCTATTGCTAAAAGCTGGATAACTTCTGAAGATGGTTTGACCTATACCTTTACATTGAGAGATGATGTCTATTTCCAAGATAATAAGGTTTTTCCTAATGGAAAAGGGCGGAAAGTAGTAGCGGCAGATGCGGTACATAGTTTTGAGCGAATTTTAGATCCTGAGGTGGGTTCAACGGGAACATGGCTATTGCGAGGTAAATTAGATGAAACAAAACCATTTGACGCTCCAAATGATTCGACTTTTGTGGTGCAATTATCAAAGCCTTTTAGACCGATGTTGGGGATTTTTGGAATGCAGTACTTTTCCATTGTACCCAAAGAAGCGACTCAAAAATATGGAAAAGCCTTTCGGAATCATCCTGTGGGAACAGGCCCTTTTAAATTGGTGCGATGGGTAGAAAATCAAACCATGATTTTAGCTAAAAACGATAACTATTTTGAGACCCAAAATGGTGAACAACTGCCTAAATTAGATGGTGTGCGTATTAATTTTATCAGTGATAGAAATACCGCATTCCTAGAGTTTATGGGTAAGAAATTACACTTCTTATCAGGTTTAGAATCTTCTTATGTAGATGAAGTATTAACAAAAAAAGGGGAACTCAAATCCAAGCAAACCGAAAGGATGAAGTTTTTTAAAACCCCTTTTTTGAATATGGAATATTTAGGAATTGATATGAATTTTGAGGAGAATAGCTCCTTACAATATAAAGCAGTACGACAAGCGATGAATTATGGATTTGATAGGGTTAAAATGCTAAGAGAACTCCGAAATAGCGTAGGGCAGCCTGCAGTTTCTGGATTTACACCGATAGGTTTACCGTCTTATGATGCGGAAAAAGTAAAAGGCTATACCTATAACCCAACTAAAGCCCGTCAACTTCTAGCAGATGCTGGTTTTCCGAATGGAGAAGGTTTAGGAGAAATGAAATTATATACTACAAGTAGTTATGTAGATTTATGTACATTCATTGCTCGACAATGGGAAGATTTAGGCATTAAGGTTGTAATAGATTTAGTGGAATCGGCTACACTTCGAGAGATGAATAAAAAAGGACAATCTAAATTTTTTAGGGCTTCCTGGATTATGGATTATCCCGATGCAGAGAATTTTTTATCGCTTTTTTATAGTAAAAATATTCCTGCTCCTAATTATACAAGATTTAATAACCCAACGTATGACCAACTCTATGAGCAATCATTAAATGAAAATAATGATACTAAACGATTTGAATTATATCAAGCTATGGAACGGATTATTATTGAAGAGTCGCCTGTTATATTTTTGTATTATGATGAGACCGCTCGATTTGCACTACCTAATGTTAATGGGTTGAGTACGAATGCTAGTAATTTACTGACTTTGAAATATGCCGACTTTTAGATAAAAAATATGCGATTTCGGAAAAGGAAGTAGCTAAATTCCGAAATCGCATGTACTGAAACTCCTCTAATGTTTTCGGATATGTTGTATCATATCGCCATTTTTCATTAGCACTTTTACTTTTAAACCCATCTCTTTTATATCTAGTCCATCTAACTGATCGGAAATAGCCTTTGCTTTTTCCATAGCCTCCTCAGGTGTATCGCCAATAATGGCACCTGGTATGGATTTCCAATCTTTTTGAGCATCTAGATTTTGCATATAATAGGCTAAACGTACATAAGG
>CAYLSF010001029.1:0-3164 GCA_964385675.1 uncultured Saprospiraceae bacterium | reverse complement strand
TAGGGTATATCAGCACAAAAAAGTGGTAGTTTTCTTTATTTGTCAATGTCAGTATTTCATATAATACTGGCATTCTTTTTTTAGGCTATTTTTTTATACATAAAACGGGCATCTATATTAAATAGATGCCCGTTTTCATATTTTACTTATAAAAAATCTGATATATTATTGAATAACTACCGCATCTTGTAAAACATAAAATAACTGATCAATAGATCCCGAATTATTCAAAACTAATCGTCCTTTGATTTTAATCATCTTATTGGTATATCTTATTGGTTTCTTAGTGTAAACTTCTGCTACCGACTCAGGGCCAGCACCTCCACAGAAAAAACACATATCATAGGGATAGGCGGAAAAGATAAAATATTTTTGAGTCCTGCGCCCTTCTAATGGTAAGATATACCCTTGTAAGGTTACAGTTTTGCCTTCTAGTTTACGAATAGCAGCACTAAAGTTTGGCACTTCAATATCAATGCCCAACATTTCATCAAATTTCTTATCTAAAGTAACCAAAGATAAAGTCTGCCAGGTATTTACCCTCGGTATTTTCTGTACAGCTTTGGCTTTCTGTGCTTGTAATAAGGTTCCGTAAAATAGAAATAAACAAAGGGTGGCAATAATGGTATTTTTCATAATATCGACAATATTTTAAATGTTCTCAAAGAGGATGTTTTAATTAAACTTAAAAAACAATAAGTTTGCATTCTAAAGTTATTGCTATTTTCAAATTAGAACAATTAATATTCCATTTTAACGAATTGTTTACTGATTTAGTCCTTCTGAATATTGAATAAGTCAAATGGAATATTGAACGTTTTTAAGGAAATAGGTATTACGTTACAAACATTAATACACATGGTAGAGTTTTTAATGACTATCATTATTGCGGCTTTTTTAGGCATCCTTTTTTTAAATATCTATTTTAGGGTCAAGGTCTTTAAAGTCTATAAAAAACTGGTGCGAAATAGAGTAGAGTTTGAGCCTGTTCATTTTGTAAATGCAAAAAGACTTGAGGCCGAGATTTTGCCCAAGTATCCGGAGCATAAAGATGATATTTTAACCTTTATTAGCCATATCAGATTTTCTACAACTTGTGCGTCTATCCTGATAATTTTAATTACAGCTTTGGCAGCCGTTTTGATGTTTATTAGAGACTAGACTGGATTAACAAGATTT
The DNA here is from genome assembly GCA_964385675.1 of uncultured Saprospiraceae bacterium. Taxonomy (GTDB): domain Bacteria; phylum Bacteroidota; class Bacteroidia; order Chitinophagales; family Saprospiraceae; genus CAYLSF01. Next base: position 1,985 of record CAYLSF010001029.1, on the reverse strand, counting down.
TCATTAAATAAAAATTACTTTTGCAAAATAGAAATTGTCTAGAAAAACCGAAAGTCGTCCCGATAGCTTTCCGATAGTTATCAGGAGGGAGTCGAAAGTCGGTTATCAAAATATTTACAATATGAGTTTTATAGAAGAATTACGCTGGAGAGGGATGTTACATGATATGACACCTGGCATGGAAGAATTATTTGGAGATAAACCTATTCGAGCATATATCGGATTTGACCCTACCGCACCTTCTTTAACCATAGGTAATCTTGTACCTATCATGATTTTAAAACACTTACAGGATTCTGGACATCAACCAATAGTATTGATGGGAGGTGCTACAGGAAGAGTAGGTGATCCTTCTGGTAAATCAGAAGAACGTCAATTGTTGAGATATGACGTATTAGATAAAAACTTAGAATTTCAAAAAGAACAAATCAAAAGATTACTTCGATTTGATGACTCTGATACTTCAGCTATCATTGTCAATAACTATGATTTCTACCAAAATATGAATGTAATGGATTTCTTACGAGATGTAGGAAAGCGTATTACAGTGAACTATATGATGGCTAAGGAATCAGTAAAAAAGCGAATTGAAACAGGGATTTCTTTTACAGAGTTCACCTACCAATTAATTCAAGGCTACGATTTTCAAGTCTTATATGATACTATGGATTGTAAAATCCAAATGGGGGGATCTGATCAATGGGGAAATATTACGAGTGGTGTAGAATTAATTCGTCGAAACTTAGGTGGAAAAGCCTATGCTTTGACTTGTCCTTTATTGACAAAAGCAGACGGTAAAAAATTCGGTAAGTCGGACAAAGGAAATGTTTGGCTTGATCCAAATTTAACCTCACCGTATCAGTTCTACCAATTTTGGATAAATGCAGCAGATGCAGATTTACCAAAATACTTACGGACTTTTTCTTTGATGTCAAAAGCAGAAATTGAAACTTTAGAAGCAGAACATGCGGAAAATCCAGGTTTGCAAAAAGCTCAAAAAGCATTGGCTAAAGAATTAACTATCAGGATCCATTCAGAGGTAGAATATCAATCTGTTTTAAAGGTTTCTGAAATAGTTTTTAATAAAAAAGCAACAAAGGAAACGCTAGAAGCTATGTCCGCTTCTGAGTTAAGAACGGTAGCAAGTGAAATTCCAAGTTTTAAAATCAGTAAAACAGATTTAGAAAACGGAATAGGGATTATTGATTTACTTGCAGGGGGTGTCGTTCAATCTAAAAGCGATGCACGCAGAGCTATCAAAGGAAATGCTGTTTCAGTTAATAAAGAGAAGGTAAAGTCAATGAATCATATGATAAAAGCAGATTCTTTACTACATGACACCTACTTAATGGTAGAAAATGGTAAGAAGAATAAGTTTATATTAATTGCGGAGTAGTCAATACAGTCACAGATTATCACAAATTACACAAAAAATAATCAATTCAATTTGTGTAAATCTGTGGCTTAATAATATAAAAAATACCCAAACAGAAGCCCCCATCCTATTAGATTCAACTGCATAAACCTATCCGTCAAAAAAACCATAGTTGGAGATTCTGTTTTTTCAAATACAATCGTTAGTTGCAAATACCTTAAAATGCCTAGCACCACAAAAAAAGTGGTTAAATAAATATCATCATTGCCTATTCGTTTTACAACTTCTGGCGATACGGTGTACATAATATAAGCTACTACCGTGACCGATGCCATAATTACCATTGCCGTATCTATAAATTGTAGGTTATACCCCTGTAAAGAAGCTCTAGTAGAAGTTCCTTTTACGTGAACTAATTCTCCTCTACGTTTTGCAATTCCCATAAACATCGCTAATAGAAAGATTAAGATAATCAGCCATTTAGAAACCAAAATATCAACGGGATAACTTCCTGCGGCAATCCTAAGTAAAAAGCCAAAAGCAATAATGGAAATATCTAGCAATGCAATATGTTTTAAATAAAGAGTGTATAAAATATTGATTATTAAAT
>CAYLSF010001028.1:0-3166 GCA_964385675.1 uncultured Saprospiraceae bacterium | reverse complement strand
TAAATAATCATGTCAAAAATAAATCTTAAAGGAAAAGTAGTTCTCGTTAGTGGTGCTAACAGAGGACTTGGGAAAGCTATTGTAGAGCAATTGATAAATAAAGGTGTAGCAAAAATATACGCTGGATCAAGGAAAATAGAAAATTTGGAAGAACTGGTAATTAAATACAGCAATAAGATTATTCCTATTGAATTAGATGTAACTAAACAAGAATCTATAAATGAAGTTGCTGCTCAAATCGATCGATTAGATATCTTGATTAATAATGCGGGCAGAATGTCAACAGGAACATTGTTATCAGATGAATCTATCAGTAGCTTAAAGGAAAATATGGATGTCAATGTTTGGGGACTTTTAAGATTATCCAATGCTTTACGTCATCATTTTATAGGTAAAAATCCAACAACGATTGTAAATATTATTTCCATTGCTGGATTTGCTAATATGCCTTTATTGGGTACATACTCTGTCAGTAAAGCGGCAATACATAGCATTACACAAGGCATGCGAGGCGAAATGGCTTCTAAAAATACTCAAGTAATCGGCGTTTATCCTGGTGCGATGGATACTGATATGACAGATGGTTGGGATATGGATAAAGCTAATACAACTGTTGTTGCTCAAAATATTTTGGCAGGGATTGAAAATGGTATAAATGATATTTTTCCAGATAATCAATCTAAAGCAATAGGTAGCTTATATTTCAAAGATCCTAAAAGTGTAGAAGCAAACTTTGCAAATATGATTTAATTGATATTAGAGTCATTGTACTAGTTATGAACAAATCTTTTTGTATCAAAAAATTGTTTTTAACTAGTACAATTGGTATTAATTAAATTTCACAAAATACATTTTAATCTAAGCCACGGATAGTTATGAAAATTACAAAAGATATTATCATCAATAAAAGTGTCAAAGAAGTTTGGGAAGTACTTGGAAATCAATTCACGGAAGCACATAAGTGGGCAACAGGATTATATCATTCAGAGGGCGTTGGTGCACCTCATCTAGCAGGAGCGAATTGTAGGAGTAGAGCTTGTGAAACAAGTTTTGGGCATATCAAAGAAGATATTAAAATATTTAATGCTCAAAAATATAGATTAGAGTATGAAGTAGTTGAAGGGTTTCCAAATTTTGTGAAAAACGGAAAAAGCCGATGGTACTTATCTGAATTAAATGAGCATCAAACGAAAGTAGATATGTTATTTACAGCAGAAACATCAGGTCTTATTGGAACAATTAAGGGTATGATTATGGAGTTTCAACTTAATGGTAGATTAAATTCCATCTTAGAAGAATTTAAATACTATGTGGAATATGACAAACCACATCCAAATAAGCTAAAAGAGATGGAAAAACAAGCCCAAAAAATGCGTAAGCAACTAGCTTAAGAAAATAGAGCATAAATCACGACTAAAAGCCATGAACGATTGATTCGTTCTTTTTTGACCAATTCCCTATCCAATGATTTACCTAAAACTTTAGTTGTTATTGTCATGACCATCAATTTAAAAACTTACCGTCCTCCTATAGACTTCCAATAATTAATATTCATCCCATCAATCAGATCAATGAAGTTTTGAATATTATTCTGCTTAGATCTCTCTAATACAAAGTAATATTGTTCCGTTTTTTGAGTATTTATGATTGCTAATTGATGTATTAAAGCAGGTTGTATTGACTTACCTTTATGGATTTTAAAATTTAAAACCAATCGCCCCTCAAAGTTTTCATCTATCCAAATTTCTTTATTGGGTATATTCAAAATCAAATACATAGGTGTACATTCTAATGTGCCAATAATGCGTTGAGCGATGACTCTTTTTGCTTTAATAGTAGTAATTATAAAAACGATAAGGTATAAAGCAAGCATTCCAATTACTAATAATCCATAGATTGGATAAGTTCTTTTTGGCATAATAGCAAGAACTATCCAACCTTGTATCAACATAAATAAGCATACTGATAGTCTTATTTCTTTTTTAAAGTAAAATTCCTCTTCAAGAGAATGCGATAAAATATTGGCTTTTATCTTCATAAGAGTTCAGCTAAGTAGATGAGTGTTGTGCTTTTCTTAATGCTCGCTTTCGTTTAAATTCTTGTATCTCTTTATAATTCAATTTTTTACCTAAGAAAGTTCGTTCTCCACCTGTGTATTCTTTGTAATTGATATTCAGTTCATCTATAAGTGTTAGAAAATCTCGAATAAGATGCTGATTCACCTTTTCAAAATAAATAGGGAAGGCTCTTTCGTTTGTTGATGTCTTGAGGGTGAACTCATGTGTATCTCGATAAATATATCTATTTTGTACTGTATCAACAGCCGTAGCATTTAAGGTAATAATTACCTCTCCTTCAAAATTCTCATCTATCCACACTTCTTCATCAAAGGCATTAATGATAACATACATCTTAGTACAAACTAGTGTTCCTATCGTGTGTTTTTCAATCAAATTCTTAGATTTACGAATACGGTCATCTATAAATTTTAAAATTACCACCATCAATAGTCCTATAATCATTGGTACAATAGCATGAGTTGAAGAAACAATGGTGGGTATAAAAAACATTACAAAAAGCACAATCACGACTAAAAGGCATGAACCATTGATTCGTTCTTTTTGGACCAATTCCCTATCCAATGATTTACCTAAAACTTTAGCTCTTATTTCCATGATCATCAATTTAAAAACTTACCTCCCTCCTACATACTTTCTGTATTTAATATTCATTCTCTCTAACTTTTTAATAAAACGCTGCCTAGTTGATTTTTTCTCAAATACAAAATAATAAGACTGCCCTTCCAAAGGTTGAAGAATCACTAATTTATGAATACGTTTATAAGCAAAAGAATCACCTCTAAACTCCTTAAATTTCAATAATAATTCTCCTTTAAAATTCTCATCTACCCAAATTTCTTCTTTTTTAGTATTTAAAATCAGATACATTTTAGAGCATTCCAATTCACCAATGGCATATTCTTTAATATATTTTTGTGCCATAAAATATGCGATAAGATAAAACCCTCCAAAGGTCATCAAGACGAAAGGAATAAGCACAAAGGGGAATGACATATCTGAATCAGGTAAAAAGAAAGTTATACAAGATGCTACTACGTTAAACCATAGTATTTGAAAAAATATGTATAAGTAATTATTATCTCTAG
>CAYLSF010001027.1:0-3172 GCA_964385675.1 uncultured Saprospiraceae bacterium | reverse complement strand
TAATTGGTATCGGTTCTAGTGGTTTATATACTCTAGAACATGTTCAGAATTTTTACTATGAAAATACAGGACAAAACAAACCACCCTGGGTAGAATACCTATATATTGAAACCAATAAAGATAATGAACCGGGGATAACTGCCCTAGAAAATAAGATTAATCGGGTTTATATCAGTCTATCAGATATGAGAACCATGATTAAAGAATTAAAACAAGACCATGGTCAGCGTGTAAAATGGCTTCCACCCGAGGATCATGTATTGGACGCTGGATTAGGTGCAGGTGGTATTCCCTCCTGTGGTCGGTTAGCATTGTGGGGTAGAAATAAGGAAGGTAATAACATCAGAAAAGTTATTAATTCCATCAAACATATTTTTAATAAAGTAAGTGGCCCTACCGCCAAAAGTAGTGATGGAACAGTCCCTGCTGTCTATATTACGGGTTCTTTAACAGGTGGAACAGGTACAGGTATTTTCTTAGATATGGCATATCTTGTACGAAGAATTATACCAGGTATCAAAGAGTTATTTTCACTTTTATTGATACCACCTGAACCCGATGTCATTAGAGGGAAAGAAATAATTTACAGTAATTCTTTTGGTGCATTAAAGGCTTTAGAGCACTACAATAATGCAGGTAATAAATTTTCTTTACCTGATGCGGATAAAATATATTCGGAGCCTCCTTTTGAGTTATCGCAAATTATTTCACAGTCGTATAATGACAGTATCCCACCTTTAAATAGTTTGCAAGGTTTATATAAAATGGCGGGACTATATTTATTTTTAAATATTGTCGGACTGAGAGCCAAAAGATTTGAGCGTTTAGTAGATGCCAAAGGTAATATGCAGATTGGCAAATATGGTACCTTTGGCTTGTCTGCTATTCAATATCCTAAAGCACAAATACAGGAATATTTATCACTCGAGTTGGGTATTTCGTTATTGGAGAAATGGATTGATAGCAAAAATTATTATCAACGAAACCAAAAAATACCTATCAACAATGCTCAAATTAATCGAGATGTAACTAGACGATTTGGTGAAATATTGCGTACGGCTTTTGATGCTCTAAATTCCGCAGGTAGTGAGATTAATTTGTTAAGAGACATTCCTAGAGATGCCAAAGCAATTAATCGTAACGAAAAAGGAAATAAGGGAGATGCCTTAAATCGGTTATTCTCCCATGCTTATACTGATGGCTATTACCGATTTGTAGAAAATAATTTGCAAACAGGAGTGGATAGAATTATCCAAGCTGTTTTTGACATGACCACACAGGATTTCAATAGTTATGAGAGTTTGTACTACACCAAAACACAACTTCAATCTATTTGTGAAACCATTGATTCTATCTTAAATTATTGGAAATCGTTAGGTATTTCTTCATTTGTAGATAAATGGGAAACTTTTTTAGCCAAACAAATCGGATGGATGTTAGATGGAATTGGTCTATCTAATAAACTAATACTGGAGCATACAAACGTACTTCAAGATAGAATGTTTACTACATTGGATTTAATGAAAATGCACCTTTTTGTTAAAAAATTGGTAGATATTAAGCGAAATATACTAAAAGGAGACGTACCGATGCGTACTGCTAACTTACCTACGGTAGCTGAACTGCCGACTTTACCATCTATCGAAAAGATGATTAAGGAAATACAAAAAGCTATTGGCACAAGAGACGATAATGATACCGAGCGTAAGTTCAAAAGTTTAAAAAAGCGATTGTTAGAGATTGAAGGTGATATGGATGATGAGACTATTCCTATTTTACGTGTATTTCCATCAGGCGGCTTCCAACAAGAAGCGGAACAATCTTTATCTAGGTATAAAAATCAATCTGGAAAGACGTATGCCTCAAAAGAGACCCTGATTGATCAAGATAATCTTTGGGATTACTTAAAGGACTCTAGAAATACATTGCGTAGAAAATTATACCATGATTGTATCTTAAAATTCAAACAAGAATTGGAAGGATCAGATGCGGTAAGGGATTATGATGTATCGCATTATGTAGAGGAAAATCCAATAACTGCTACTAAAATGGCAGAAAAATCAATTGCCTACTTATTGCCGATTCGGGATAAGACCTTGGATAGAACGCAAAATATACCTAAAGTCGTTATAGGATCTGATAAAAAGGTGATTAAAGATGTAATTAAAGCTTTAAATAACAGAAACTTCTACGAGTTTGAAGATAAAGGCGATCATATTCTTGAAGTTAAGGAGTTAAAAAACATCATGGTCTTTTATATAGAACAAGGAAACTTTGAACCAATTGAGGATATTACCTTCATTCAAGAAGAAATTATAAAAATGGATCAAGAATATCCAAAACAAATTAAAGGTACGACTAGGTAAAAATGGGATAATTTTAGAAATCCTTATTTAAATCAATAAAAGGAGGTGTCAAATATGAAATATAAAGTATAGGGTTATTGCAATCAGCCTAAAACCTTATCTTATATAAAATAGCGTATAAATATAAATCAATTAAGCGTAAGTTTTATTCGTAAAGCTTACGCCACATATAAAATATAAGTTAGGTTTACGTAATTAATTTAATGCTCCATTTTTTATAAAAAATGGATAAAGAGCAATTTTTAATTCGTAATTCTATATAAATACCATAATCCATGAATCCGATTGGCATAACACCGAAAATACGGGAGCAAAAACAAATAGAGCTTCAGAACAAAGCTAGAACCGTTTCTTATGCTTTTTTAGCGGTCTTGTTGATTCCTGTATTACTCTATGCACTCTACTATTTTGGTATATTTGAAATTACCAAAAAGGGAGAGTACGCTGAAATTGAAGAACCTGTAGCTTTAGTCACGACCGATCAAGGCGTAGGTACGGCTTTTTTGGTCTCTCCAACTAAATTATTAACGGCTCGCCATGTTGTAGAAAATATTACTACGGGAACTGCCGTAAGTCTGCGATTTGAGAATGTAACACCTATCATAGAAGTACAAGCTACATTAGAATGGAAAGATTCTACACAATATGCTCCAGGTATAATCGATTATTTCCTCACAGATGTAGCCGTATTACAACTCGGCGACCCCACGGCTGTTGAAGAAATTGTTCCACTAACTTTAGGTACATCAGAAGGCGTAACTAATTTAATGGACGTCATTAACGTTGGCTATCCTAGTGGAGATTAC
>CAYLSF010001026.1:0-3173 GCA_964385675.1 uncultured Saprospiraceae bacterium | reverse complement strand
AATAATAATGTTATTTTGACTTTTATTATTAATAATACCAAAATTTCTATATTCAACCTGAAAATTATTGTCACTACGAAACAAATCAACTAAAGTATGTTCACCTAGATTACAATTGTAAGTAGTTGTGCGTTTTAGTAGATTAATATTCATAAATAACCTTATATTCTTTTACAAACTTAGTAAGGGTTAAATGTTCAATATCCTTCTTAGAGTTAGCTTTAAATTTACCATTTTGATAAGTTATTAATCCTAATTGTATTAAATTAGCAACAATTTCTATTATTGCATATTTATTAGAATAATCCATAGGAAGGTATTTTCCATTGACTTTTTTAGGAATTAATCCATAAATACTCATCGTAATATCTATCATTTCTCTTAATATCCCTTCTTCTTCAAAAGAATATTGACTTTTATTGATAGCTTCGAAGGCAACGTTTAAGGCTTGATTTGCAATTCCAGAGGTTAAATTAGTCCCTAAAGTTAATAAATCTAAAACCCCATCAAGCGTCATAAACATTTTATCAGTATCATCAATTAACTCGCCCGTCCATGGATCTTCATACTGTCCAATATGTCTAAACATTTTGCCAAAAGGACTATTCATCACAAACCAACTAGACCAATATTGATGTCCAGTCATTGTATCCGCAAATCCTTCTCGCTTTTTTACAATAAGCGTACCCAGATTTGCAGGATCTCCGAAATGTGGCTTATGGCTAATATTATTTCCTACACTATCATGTGCATCAGACCCCATCTTTATTCTAAACTCCCCTGTTTTATCTACCATTTTTATAATATCATTGACAGATAATGATTTTAGTTTTTCCTGTTTGGAAGTAGTGAGCATTATCGGATAATCCTTAGCTCTTCCCCAATTCGAAGTTCGATATTTCAATTCATCTTCTCGTGCTTTCGATTCTGTTATTCCTTTTTCCATACGTTTTGCTAATATTTCATCATTTATGTTTTCTTTATGAATAAATACACTCCCCAAAATAATGACCTCTAAAATCCACTGTGCAATTAGTTTGTTAGTTTGTTCTTCATTTATTGGTGTTATCCCATAAGTATATTTACTAATTCTATTTTTCCACCAACTACCATGTATTCGAGCTACAAACATATTCTCATCCGTTTTCCTCGAATTAAATGATAAAATATTGTTTTCTAAGGCTGTATTTTCTAAAACAGCAGTATTAGTAACACCACTAGACTGTCCACCACTTTCCCAAGGATTCTTAAACCCACTCAATATACTCATAACTAAAATTTTTAAAGATTAATAATAACCAAAGGACAAGTCATAAAACCTATCCTTTGGTTTTAGATTAAGAAAAACTTACGCCGAAGGCTCTTCTGTATGATGATGCCCCAACGGCACGACCACATTACTTGCACAGCACGTCCCTAAGACCTTTTGATAGAGTTCCCCTTTTAGTTGAGGGTCTTCTATTTGGTCTATCACCTCCATCGCTTGTGTCTTTTCTAGCTGTTCGAGGTAGAGCATGAAGTTTTCGAGGTAGGCTTTCATATTCGCCGCTTCTTGTAGCTTTACATTAAAGCAATCTAAGGCTTCGCCTTGTCCTAATAATGCATCTACTATAACCGAATCGGTGCGTAACATTCGATGCTTCACATCTAAAATAATCCCTGGCACCGTTTTATTACGATATGTTTGTGATAACCCCTGTTTCTTACGGAAGTAATGTTGGGTTTCTACTTGATTATCGTTAATATCCACAATATCATAACTCACCTTTTCTACAAATCGCACTCGGTTGCCCTGATAATCATATACACTTGATAACTCATTAAGGATTTTATCTCGTATAGCGGTTTGATTTGCTGCATCAGGGATAATTTCTGCTAATAAGCCTTCTAGTCCATCTAACTTGACCACTCGCTTAGATTCAGGATAGCCATTAGAATACAAAATAGACACATCATCCAAATATACCACCGTAAAATATTCTTGTAACAATTGTCGAAACACAAAATTTAAAACCCGACTTTTATTGATATTTTCAAGGACTCTAGTCACCTGTGTTTCCTCTCCCGTTTCTATGGTTTGGGTTGACTCTGTATTAACCGTCACTTCTCGCACTGCCGAAGATTCTGCTACGTGCCTATCCATCGCCCGATTGAGTTGTTTCATATTGTCGCTACGGGTAGAGTTGACGGTATTACTAAAGGTCGTGCCAGTATTTCCTGCTTTTTCCGCATCTAATTTCGCCTTTAGATTCAACCATTTCACGCCAATACTGACGCCCCCTTTAATGCTGTAGTTATTATTTTCGGTTTCGGTTGAGGTTTCTTCGCTCCCTACCGTTGCCGAGTTTTGACTTTCATCTTCTATCAGTTGTTCTAATTCATTTGCACTATTTTCAGAAAAAGAATCCAATATATTTTCTGATTTCGTCTTTGTCTCTGTGGTATTTTTGTACGATTTTATCGTAATTTCTGTTTTTTCGCCAGGTAGCAAACTAAACGTTTTCAAGGTCTTGCCCGCTCCATAATCGCCTAGATACGAGCAAACTCGATAATGCTCTACAATAATCAATTTAGGAATAGGAGCAACAGGTCGCTTGCTGTATTTCAGCACTTGTTTACCATAGAGGTTTCTGGAATAGTACGGACGGTAGCCCCTCGTAATTTGCGAAGCCATATTTTGATTGTTAACGCTCGCTACATCAGTTTCCGTTTCTCTATTCGATTGAAGGGCTTTTTGAGTAATAGCTTCAAACTCTGAGGTATTTGGCGTTGTATTATCTGCATTATCTCCTCCGCCACCTTCTAGTAATTCAATTACTTGATTTTCAGTCAATACACTCGCCTGTTGCCAAAAATGAACAGCGGGTTCTGCTTTGGCTTCCTCCGTGTAATAGTCACTCGGTACATCTACTTCTGCATAACTCTTAACCGTAAAACAAGTAGATTGTGGTAAATTATAATTTAAAATAGAAGCTTGCCCACCATTTTCTAATGCCATAAGCGGTGCTTTGGGTAAACAGGGTTCTAATTCACGCTCAGAAAACTTAAAAAAGTCTTCCATCATCTCATTGAGATTTCTCATGATATACTTTTTGGGTTTGTTGGGTTCATACAACAAACAGGTTAATGGTTCTAAAATGAGTTCATAAAGCGCTTTATCAACATATTCAATA
>CAYLSF010001025.1:0-3179 GCA_964385675.1 uncultured Saprospiraceae bacterium | reverse complement strand
AATATAATCCAAAAGACTTAATTTAAAAACTAACACTTCTCTTTACATTAGTCACCGCCCTAACTAAAGCCCCCTCATAATCCCGATACATCCAAACAAACCGATCGCGCAATCGCTTACTAAATTTCAAGGCCTTAGCCTTATCGTAAGCTGTGGGAATGACATGGACATAGACGCAATAGTAGCCAGCTTTTGCGTTAGGTAAATAATCTTGCCAATAGAAATAATCTGCTAAGCGATAACCTTCTTGTCTAAATTGTTGAGCAATACGCTGTGCCTCGGCTTTGTCTTTAGTAGAGTAGATATTAACAATGTAGCAATCTTGTGTTATCGGTAAATGCTTGGATTTGGAGCGGACACGAACAGGATAAGATTTAGGTTTGGGCGAAGGAGCAGGGGGAATGTAAGGTGTTGTTTCATCCATATTTTTATAGAACGGTAAGCCAAAGTTATCATTCCAGCGGTGGTAGCGACTAAGATAGGCTTCAAAAGAAATACAGCTATTTTTTTGGTTAAATAGTTTGGCTACACCTCGTCTTGTTCGTTTACTGTTTAATTTGCTCATGTAATATTTTACATTTCGCCAATATTTTTTGAAGTTTGTACGCCCTGCATAATAGAGAATGCCTTTTTCTATGCCTTTATATTTATTATTTTTTCCTGCTTTTTGGTAATACGCTAATATCCTAGCCGCAGCATCTAGGTTGAGCAGGATATTGAATCTATCATCTATTTTCGTTAAGGTTTTGAAGTTATTGTGATTGTCGTCTATTTGTTGTTTTAGATAACGACCGTGCTTTAGACAGCGAATCCCGCAAGACCTATGGCAAACCGTACGCAATCCAAAATCATTGGCAACAATACCTTGCATGTGTGACATTCCGATACCACCATCATTTTGAGCATTAGGGAGATTAATTACGCCTCCAGTCTCTTGTATGACCATTGCCAATAAAACACTTTCTGGTAACCCATAGCGTTTTTCTATTTCATCGGTCACATTTTTTAGTCGCCAGGCTCGAAGGAGTCGCCCGTATAATCGTTCTCTTCTTTTTCCTATTACACCATATTTTCCTTCTCGTCCTATCATATTCACTTTACAACTAAAGCGGGGTTCTCCAAACGGACGATTGACTTGATGGTCAAAATTGGGTTTCTTTTTGTAGTCTAGCACTCGTCGAGGACGATAACTCGCACTTCTAAATTTACTATGACTTGGTATATATGTTTCATTTTCCATTAAAAGCAGTTCACCTCCTGCCCAACTTCCTAGTTGAAATTTGCCATTATTATCCGCAACTTTTCCTGCTCCATCTAAAATAAATTCTACATTGCTGTAATCGCCTCCCGTTTCTTCTAGCACTGTAAATGTGCCTTCATAGGTTGCTTCTTCATAACTATCATAATTTCGCCCTTTTACAAATCGTCCTTTTTCCCATTCTCCATCCCAATATGTACCATCTTTTAGGGTTAATTTACCTTGTCCATGCATAACGCCACCCTGTAATTCCCCTTCATAGCGACTATTATCCGCTGCTCGGAAAACGGCTGTACCATTATAACAATCACCAGATTCACAAAAACCGTGAATAGCCCTCTGACCAAATAAAGGAATTGTTTTTTCTGTTTCACAACTAACTATAAAGAAGAGGGCTATACTAAATGAGAGAATACTATAATACTTCATTTTAACTTGGTGTTTTTTATCTTTAAAGGTGCTTCCAAATATCGTTTGCTTCATAGTTTTCTATAATAAAAGAAACGTCAAATAGAAGCATCAAAATTTAGATAAAAGGCTTATTTTTTAATATAAAATTGGAGTTATTTGTTGCTTAGTTATTGGTTATTAGTCTAATCAATATGGCGTTGGGTTTTCACAAAAGAATATCGAACAATAAGTTTAATCTACGTAATATTAGACCCCATTTAAAGTCACAAATGCACAAATTTCGAGAGAATAAAGCTAATTAAAACCAAATTCTAATTCTTCAAACTAAGTAACTAACAACAAAGTAACCAAGCAACTATACCAACATCCGCTCCTCTAATTCCTTCTTCACCTTCTCTACCCATCTTGTATCCTGTTCATTCACATAAATTACATCATACCCTAATTGTTGCCCTTCCAGCACAACGCCTTTAGAATTATCAACTAAGACATCTATTCCAAATTGTGGGGGATATTTATGACTAGAGACTTTCACTTTTAGAAAGTGTTTTTGGACATTTACCACACCATCTAAATGGTAACCATATCGCAGGAACAATAATCGAATGTACCAAACAGGGCGAAGCGAAGCGGTATAAACCCAAAGTTTGAAATTCTTTTCTTTACAAAATTTTAAGAGTTCGAGCGTTCCTCTACGAAAAGGTTCAGGCGTAAAAGGACGGATATACCATTTACCTCGGTTAGATTCCACTAAAAATCTATCTCTGTTCGGAATAAGCGTATCATCTAAATCTAAAGCAACAACGAGTTGTTTTTTCATGTTATCCGTTGTCCGTTGTCCGTTGTCTGTTATACGTTGAATAATTCAACGGGCAACAGGTAACAGATAACGGGTTATTTATCCAGTTTATAAACGACTTTTTGAATTTTTTCCTTCATAGGAACGTAGATGGCTTGAAAACGATACTTGTGAAAAGCATCAGCAATCGCCCCGCCTGTAAGAAAAGCAAATAAGAATATTGGGATTCTAAAGCCCCAATGTAAATCCGTGAATTCTAATCCAATAAAAACTAAAAGGGTAATAACTAAGGCAAAAATCAATTTAAATTTAAACGGTACGGCTTCAATTAATTCTATCTCTTCTTCATCTACTAAAATGTTCAACTGCTGCTCACTTTTATCCGTCACCACAATTGCTCCATTCATCATTTCATATTGATAGTCCTTCAAATGTCTTTCCAATGCCTTTTTCAAGGTTTCTATGGATAAGTCCATTGTATTTTTAAGTACCATTTCTAGTTCAATTTTAAATAGACAGATGAACCACTCTACTATGACAATTAAATATTGGTAATATTTTATTATGATGAGTCAAATGCCTAATTTTACCCAGTTGACTTTTGATAATTGATAGTCAAATTGTAATCTAATCAATAATCAAAAGTTGAACAAAGTTACTAAGGAATAGGTCACAAATGCACTAATTTCATCAAATATTAGTAGTTATTGA
>CAYLSF010001024.1:0-3188 GCA_964385675.1 uncultured Saprospiraceae bacterium | reverse complement strand
GCGTAGCGATCTGACCTCTAAATAGATGAAATTATCCTTTAAAATAAGAATAGTATGATCATAAGAAGAAATACAAGTATAATACGAGTGATTCAATGGACAGGACATCACATTGCATGGTTACTGACTGGTGCGAGTGTCATTGCTTTACTGTATCATTACAATATCATTAATTTTGAATTGCCATGGTTACCCGTTTCTGTCATTGGTACAGCTGTTGCCTTTTACGTCGGTTTTAAAAACAACAGTGCTTACGACCGAATGTGGGAAGCCCGTAAAATATGGGGCGGTATTGTGAATGATAGTCGGACTTGGGGGATGATGGTCGATAGTTTTGTAACCAATATTTTCACAAAAGACAAGGTATCTGATGAAAGGCTATTTGGTATAAAAAAGCGATTGATTTATCGCCATATTGCTTGGCTATATGCTCACAGAAGTCAGTTGTTGATTCCGACGGCTTGGGAGCATATTAGTCAAGGGGGACATGTGGCTCGTTATGCTAAATATTATCAAGATAATTTTGGGGTAGGTTTATTAGGGGACGAAGCGACTCGAACAGAGTTGAAACTTTTCTTACCAGAATCAGAACATGATAGACTGATTAATTATAAAAATACTGCGACTCAAATTATCAATGAACAAGGACGAGAGATTCGAGAACTGAGAAAAGAAGGTTTGATTGATGATTTTCGACACATGGAAATGGCAAATGTTTTGAAGTCATTCTATACCCTTCAAGGTAAGAATGAACGGATAAAAAAGTTCCCTTTACCTCGTCAGTATGCCAATATGAGTTTTTACTTTGTGTCTATCTTTCTATTTTTATTGCCATTTAGTATGATACCTTCTTTAATGTCATTGACACCTGGTAGTCATTTAGGGTTGCTGATTTCTGTACCGATTACTGCTTTGGTGGGTTGGGTTTATGTGATGATGGAAGTCATAGGCGATTATTCTGAAAATCCTTTTCAAGGTATGGCGAATGATATTCCGATGCTGTCGCTTTGTCGAGTCATAGAAATTGATTTACGGGAAATGCTAGGCGAAACGGAATTACCTCCAAGCGTTCAAGCTAAAAATGGTATTTTGATGTAATATCTTCGACCATCGACTTTCGACTGACGACAATCGGTTTTTGAGTGAGAAATAATACGTTTCACTTTTTTCGAATGTCCTTAGTCGAAAGTCGATTGTCGCATTCACAATAAAATGGATAATATTTTTAGAATAAAGAGTATTACGCAATTTCATGAATTATTAAAGCTGCCGGCTCCTGATCATCCTTTGGTCTCATTTCATAGGGAAGGGAGTAAGAATAGTTATGATGAGTTGGATGATGCTTTATTTGATATGCGTTTTACGACCGATATGTACTCCATTATGTATAAAGATAGTGTGAGTGGCTCGTTAGGATATGGTCGCAATTCTTATGATTTTCAGCATGGGACATTGGTCTTTTTAGCACCTGGGCAAGTGATTACAACGCCGTCTAAAGAAACGCTTCAACATAGTAAAGGTTGGTCATTACTGTTTCATCCTGATTTGATTCGTAAGTCACCTTTGGGGGAAAATATTGATGACTACCGATTTTTCTCTTATGATGTAAATGAGGCACTACATTTATCCAAAAAGGAAGAAAATTTCATTTTTGAAGTGGTTAAACAAATAGAAGAAGAATACAGTCAAAATTTGGATAAACATAGTCAACGGTTAATTATTTCAAATTTGGAGTTGCTATTGAATTATTGTACCCGCTTTTATGACCGACAATTTTATACCCGAACCAATTTCAATAAGGATTTCGTTACTCGATTTGAACATAAATTAAAAGCTTATTTTAATTCTTCCAAACCAACGGAATTAGGTATTCCGACTATCAACTATTTTGGAAGCGAACTGAATATGTCAGGGAATTATCTAAGTGATTTATTAAAGAAAGAAACGGGCAAAAGTATTAAAACCCATATTAATGAAATAATCGTTGATAAGTCAAAGACTATTTTATTAAATTCAACTGCTTCGGTTAGCGAAATTGCTTATAACTTGGGCTTTGAATACCCACAAAGTTTTACTCGATTATTTAAAAAAGAAACAGGGATTAGCCCTTTGGAGTATCGAAATTTGAATTGATATATTATCTATTAGCTTACACTAGAATATTATCATTCTGCGACTCCATCTTTATCTAACCATGAAAAAATATTGATACCTTTTGCTTTTTTGATAGGATACCAAAATTTATCTTCATTCCGAAGAACTTCAAACCGAATTTTTGACTCCGTTTCTGTATTTGCAATATTAAAATTAAGTTTTTGGTAAACTTTATTTCTCTCAAAATATTCTATTTCGATAAAATTCTCCACTATAATATCTCGGTAAGACATTGGATACCAAATTTCTCCTTTGATATCATCATTTCTTTCTACTTCATCTATAAAAGTAATAATTCGTTTAACATTCCCATTAACATCATACGTCATCCATTTATATTCATATAGTCTATTTCCTTTTCCTTCCAAATTCTCCAGCCACTTGCTGGATGAGTTTAGTTCACTCTTGATTATCTTATGAATCAATTGTCCTTCCTTGCTATATCTTAATAACTTTCTAGCAGTTTGCTCTTTTGATAAAATACCATTCCTGTAATATTCTTTTTTTATAGTTATACAACGACATTCATTTGACCAACTGATATCCGATTGAAATCCATCCAAATTATCGTAAAAGCTTATCCAATATTGATCAAGAATATTCATGTATCGTTTAATACCTCCATCCTCATAATATTCAGTTTCTATTAACCCTCCGATTAAAGAAATATTTTTTAGATTGAAGGGTAAAAAATAAGAAGTAAGAGTATCTAATAATTGACCATTTTGAAATTTCCCTTTCATAAACAGCTGTCCATCATAATACGTCTCTTCAATATATTCATGTTTTTTGATACAATTCGCTTCATAACCTTCTGGAAGATAGTCATCATCTATATAACCTATTATATTATATTTTCCTGTATATATAGTGTCTCTATTTAATCCATATTTATTAATATTAACCTTGGTTGTAGGATAATTAGGAATCATTACAGAGTAGTTTCCGAGTTCTTTTATGGAGAGCCTACTATTCGATAATTTCCCTTTGTAATACAGTTTTCCTTCGTACCAGTGGGCGCGATGATAAAGGTG
>CAYLSF010001023.1:0-3190 GCA_964385675.1 uncultured Saprospiraceae bacterium | reverse complement strand
GAAAAGCTAAGAAAGGCGTACGGGAAGCTCGCTGAAGATATCAACTACTTGTTCCGTACTACTAATAAGATTATTGCTTTCGTTCATCGATGGTTCGATGGAGTTTGCTACTCTAATTCTTTTTTCAAGAAAGCCTGTTTTATTTTTAATAAAAAAGATATAGCTATTTTGTTCTTTTATTACCTTGATATGATTGTTAAAAGTACCTAATTTCGTGACCTCTTTTGGATGTTCTACAATACTTTTAGGTCTAGTTTTTCGGAGGTTAATAGTTGTACTATCATTTCTTACTGATGATAAATCATAACCGACTATTTTTTTTTGTCCTGCAAAAAAAATAGAGTTATCTGATGGTAATACAACGATGTCATATATTGAGCCAATATTACTGGGTAAATTGATAGAAACTGTTTTCTGAGTTGAAATAATATATTTTCTTAAACCACCGTGTTCGTCACTGATGAGTAGCTGATCATTGTCTAAAAAGGATAATGCTTTAATTCTTTTTTCTTTTATATCACATTTATGAAGTCTATATTTTGATCCTTTTTCATAGATTTCAATCACACCATTTCTAAAACCCTTAGCATAACGTGTACCGCTAGGAGTTATATCTATAAATTCAACTATATCCGCTTTTGTTGTTACAGATAGATTTATAAATCCAAGACTGATGGAAAACAGTAAAAGAATAGCTCGTGTCATATTAGATTTTTAGAAAAAACGACAATATCTACTGCCTGAATGATATAATTCATTAATAGGAATGGAACCATCTATGGTGAAGCTGCATTCATAATTTCCGTTCGATAACGGTTCGCAGCATAGCTTACCATTGGAATTAGTACAATCTATACCTGTATTTCCAATAGGTGCGATACCTCCTGTTTCAATTGTGATAGGACGTTGAAAAACGGCAGAAAGCCCACCATAGTGAGGTGCAACAACTTTAAACCAATAGCTTTTGCCATGTTCTAATTGATAGGTAGTGAATTTTCCATCATTCATAAAACCTAAATATTCCCATCTTGGATGATTTACATCTGGACTGTCTGGTTCGACCATTGTTGAGATAGCATAGATTTCTGCATCTTTTTCTATAGCAACTAATCTGTTGTCACAAAACGCCTCTGTTATATCTACATTTAGTTTAGTAAACGTAGGATTAATTGTGATACTTTCAGATGCACCACAATTAAGCATTATTTGTTCAACTGACTCGAAACCTTCCAACTTCTTGCGTTCAATGTTTAAATATGTTGTTTCGTCAGGTATGTTGAATATTTGAAACTGACCATTATAAAGTTTAATAGGTGCCCATCTTAATGTATCTAATTGATTATCAGCTAATAATACACCTCTGTATAATTGATTTAATGGAATGTCAATAAATGGATTACTGGGATCAATATTAAGAGTGACTTTTGCATAAAGAGGGAACTCAGGAGTATTACAAGCCGCTTTTGAATTTTTACAGATGACCCATCCTAAAGATAATTTAGAACTGAACTTGACTTTTCCATTTTCTAATATTGCATCTATCTTTTGCCAAGCAAAGCTTTCATCTTCGTCTTTGATTTTCGGATTTTGATAAAAACGCCAAACTTCAAAATCGCTAGTGAAATCTAATTCGCTATTGGGTTCTATTTCTATTTGAAGTAACGGATCATTTTGTATAGAAACTACCTTGTCAGCATTTCCTGATTTAAATCGAAGTTCTAATCCTAGATAGTTGGCTTTATCAAACTGTGCAATTCGTCTTTCGTCTATCGGTTCTCCATTTTGATTAAAAAAAGTATCGGCTAAAGCAGGAACAGGAAAAGCAGAGAGATTTTGAATAATAGCTTCATTATCTAAATCTAGAAATGAAACAATTAAGTCAAATTCATTGCTTTGATCATTTAATGATATAATATCACCATTAGTGTTTAATAATGGACCACTAGGGAATTTTATTTTCACTCGATTATTAAAATAATCTTTAGGATTAGAAGCAATGGAAGAGTCTGTTATTTCCTTTAATATATCTAGCTTCAATCTTGCTTCGCCACTGATTTCAGACCGAACTAATTCGAGGTTTTTTAAACTTACTTCAGCTGTATAATCAAATCGATACGCTGTTAAAAAACTATCAAGAGAATTTGAAGGCACGTGTTCTACAATAATACCTACGGGATAGTGATCATCATTGCAACCTACTTCATCTAATCTTCCAAAATCTAAATAGTGTCTAGTTCCTTCTGAAACTATTTTAAAATCAGTTAGACCAATAGGATTGACAATGCAATGTTTAGTAGCCTCATCAAGACCTATAATGGTAAAAGAGAAATCATTATTATCATTAGATGTTAACAAATCTCTTTCACTAGCCCTGTTATCTTGATCTATAGAAAGCTTGATAGGTAGATACCTAGTACCTTTAAATATAATAGTATCTGAAACACTTGTGAATTCGTCGATAATGAAATCTTCGATGAGTCCGCAACGACTAAAATAGATATATACAAAAAGGAGTAGTACAATAATTGATAAGTTTTTCATTTTGGATAGCTTTAGAACTTGTTTAAATTTCTATCAACTGAAAACCATAAACTATTGATTTTCATCATAAAATAAATTCTTAGTTGAAATTAGATATAATACTCATTTATGGTTTTCATTAGAGTTTTAAAATCTATAAGTCAACTGAACAGAACCATTAATTACAGGAAGCCAAACATTACTTTCAATTGCTTTTATAACACCAGATTGATCAGTATTATCGAAAAAACCTTTGAATTCAATGGTCTCTTTATTTACTTTCAAACGACTTGGGAGTAGTAAATTTCCTTTTAATCCTAGAAATAATCCACGTGCATAGTAGTTATTTTGATTTGATATAGGATATTCTGCTTGCAATCCTATATTTACTAAAAACCTATATTTTAAATCAATTTGAATATGACCGAATACTTCTTTAGGAATAGCATAAAAAGCGTTTAATGTACCTTCAGGAATAGTATTATTTGCCCGAAAGTTAAATTCGTAAAAACTTTTATTATTTGATCGACTTGAAATTCCTCCCATCAAATCGAGAGATGCTTTAAATTGTATATGTTCTATAAAAGACTCAAGAGTGGCTAGTTCAATCTTATTAAACGTGTAAGCAATGCCAATATTTCCAGAAAAGTAATGCTGATGAACTTCTACC
>CAYLSF010001022.1:0-3191 GCA_964385675.1 uncultured Saprospiraceae bacterium | reverse complement strand
ATTATATAGTAGAAGAATTATTCGTCCATAAGTATTTTAATGTAAAAGAACTGCATTTAAAAAATATACCAGTAAATAATAAGTGGATATTTTTTACGGGGGAAAATGGATTTGGAAAAACTTTAATTCTTCAATCCTTTTATATAGGATTACTAGGTAAGCTTGAAAAAGAAAGTTTAATAACAGATAGTAATAGTAGGTTTAAATTAAATTTATTAGGACGTTTGGGGTCAATGTATAAAAATATAATTGGAGGTAATGATAAAATATCTTTTTTAATGGATGGTCTTATTGTCGCCTACGGTCCCAACCGCCTAAAAATAAGCGGAGATATATTTGAAGGCAGTCAAGCTCCTCAAAAATTAAGAAAATCGGATAGTTTATTTCGTAGTGAAGGAGCATTATACAATATCTTAGAATACCTAACGAATTTACACGGACGAAGTGAGGAAAAATATCAGTTACAATTTCAGCATATTATTAAAGTTTTAAAAAAGCTATTGCCCTCTATTGCAACTATCCAAATAGATGATAGTGAAGTTAAAAAACGGGTGTTTTTTAGAGAAAAAGCAGAAAATGGTGATGTGTTAAAAAGGATTTCTTTTGGGGCATTATCTGCGGGAAATAAAAGTATTATTGCTATGATAGGTGATATGATGATTGAGTTTTTTAAATCTCAACCTAATATCACTGACCCCAGTGATTTTGTGGGCATTGTGATTATAGACGAAATTGATGCACACTTACACCCGAAATGGCAACGACTTTTGGTAGAAAACTTAACCGAATTATTTCCAAAAGTTCAATTTATAGCTTCTACACACAGTCCAATTCCTTTATTGGGGGCACCTAAAGAAACGGTTATTTTTAATGTGGAAAAACCGAATAGAAAAACGGGTATTCAAGCAAGGAGGTTAGATATAGATGTATCTCAATTAACACCAAATACGATTTTAACCTCTCCAATTTTTGGATTCCAAGATATTCTTTCTGCTACTCATAAAAATGGAGATAAACTTTATACACAAGATGAATATAATGAAGTAGTATTTGAAAAAATGTTAGATGAGAAATTGGAAAAATTAGCACAGGAAGGTGGTAAGTCATTGGAGGAACTATTAAATTTAAAAGGTAATGATTAAGGTCGATAAAGATTATGACGCAGTGCCTTCTGCTTTAAATCGCCCAAAATGTAAGCAAAAAATCCAAAAAGCAGTGATTCAAAAAAGCGGTAAAGTATATGATGGTTATTACTATCGAATGGCTTATGATGCTTTAAAGCGGCTTTATTATGGTAAGTGTGCGTATTGTGAAAGTAAAATTGAACATGCAACAAGTTTACAAGTTGAGCATTATCGCCCTAAGAACGGTGTACAAGAAGATGTTAAACATTATGGTTACTACTGGCTGGGGTGTGAATGGTCTAATTTATTATTAGCCTGTCCAAATTGTAATGGGAAAGGAGCAAAGGGCATAAAATTTCCAATTGAAGGCATTAGAGTTTATGATGGTTCTCCTTTTTCAGATATAAAAAAACTAGAAACTTTTGATAGGACTAAATTGAAAGCCAATCAATCGCCACTAAAAGATGAAAAACCACTTTTACTCAATCCCGAAATAGATGAACCAATTTTGCACCTAACCTTTAATAGTGATGGTCAAATAGAAGGAATTACGCAGAAAGGCAAAAAGTCAGTAAAGATTTATAAACTTAGAAGAGACTTGTTGTATAAAGAACGGCGAAAAGTTAGAGATGAGATTTTAGAAGGTATTCAAGCTGTAATTTTAGCGATACAACTTAAAAAATTTAAAGAAAATAGTGATGCCTATCAGTTTTTCCTAAAAACGGCTTTTGATAAATTAAGCAAACGTAAAGCAGCAACAGAAGAATATGCACTTTGGGGTCGCTATTGCTATGATAACTTTGAACAATGCTTTATTCAAAAACTAGATAAAGCCTATCAAAATGGTATTCGACTCGCCTTTATTAATTATAAAAAATCTCTTAAATCCTGATAGCTATCGGGAAAGCAACGGATAACCAAATCAACAATGCCAACCAAACGTCATTTTCATTCCATTGATGCACTACGCTTTTTTGCATTTTTTAAGGTGTTTTTACAGCATACACCTGTGCAGGGGGATTTTCCAATTTTTAATTATTTGAAAAATGGAGGTGGGATTGGTGTGTCGTTTTTCTTTGTCTTGAGTGGATTTTTAATCACCTATTTATTGGTGTGGGATAAATGTACAAATGGACAAGTAAACCCTAGAAAATTTATGATTCGGCGAATTTTTAGGATTTGGCCGCTTTTCTTTTTAGGTGTATTGATAGCTTTTTTACTGCCTTATGAATTTAAACAATCCATTGGTTTTCACATGGTAGGCGGTGGCTACGAATTTGATTGGCGATTTTCATTTACCTTTTTGGAAAATTATAATATGCTACTGATGGATAATTTTCCAAAAACAACGCCCCTGTCCGTTTTTTGGTCATTATGTATTGAGGAGCATTTTTATATCGTATGGATGGTGGTATTTTTTGTATTACCCAAACAGCATATTTTAAAATTCTTATTACTTTCCATTCCATTAGCATGGCTAGGGCGATGGTTTGAGCCACAAATTTGGAATAATCATCGAATGTATGAAATTGATTTTTGGACAACGATGGATCTTTTTGCTATAGGCGGAATTTTAGGTTACATGGTTGCGGTACAGTATGAAAAGGTCGTTCAATTTGTGCTGAATATATCAGTATGGTTACAGCGATTAC
The DNA here is from genome assembly GCA_964385675.1 of uncultured Saprospiraceae bacterium. Taxonomy (GTDB): domain Bacteria; phylum Bacteroidota; class Bacteroidia; order Chitinophagales; family Saprospiraceae; genus CAYLSF01. The sequence continues at coordinate 415 of CAYLSF010001022.1, read as the reverse complement.
TCGTGTTGATGGTGATTTCAATAGTGATTTTTGAGGATCATTTAATTCCTGATATTCAATATTCTAATTTTAATATTATTAGAAATAGCATTATTGGATTGGTATTTACAGGAATATTATTACTTGTCGTCCCCAAGAATGCTTCGATCCGTATTGAAAATAAGGTTTTAAATTACTTAGGGAAGATTAGTTACGGATTGTATGTGTATCATATTATGGTGATTCATGTTGTTTTTAAATATTGTATTGTACACCAAATTCAGATTGATGATATTTGGACGCTAGTAGGCTTTATGATTTTGACGTTCAGCATTTCTGTTGTGATTAGTAGTTTATCCTATTATTATTTTGAGCGTTATTTTCTGAATTTGAGAGAACGATTGACTGTTTAATACTTCTTGTCATTTATCAAGTG
>CAYLSF010001021.1:0-3191 GCA_964385675.1 uncultured Saprospiraceae bacterium | reverse complement strand
CAACTGTTAATTAATTTCGGCTCTATGGCTGCTTAATTTTTACCATAGTATTGAATAAGATTGAACTATTAAAATAAATATTGAAAATCAGTATTTTACAAATACAATTTAACACTTATTTGAATACTCATTTTTGACCGTTAGCTAGTTTGATTAATTCCTCTTTTTTGAATAGGGTAATAACATACAACGGAACACACAGCAGTGGCAGCGAAGGCTTTTGCCAAAGCTGAACACTTCTGCTATTGTTGGGTGTCGTTAATTCTTAATGAATTTTATTGATTTAATTACTTTAGAGTTGTAAAAACAAATTGAATAGACTCCTTTCTCTAATGTTGAGACATCAATTGATTCAATATCCATTTTTTTATCTTGGATTCTTAGCCTCCCTAATACATCATAAATTGCATAGAAACCTTCAAAATCTTCAGATAGTTCGACATAAAGCTGATCTTTAACGGGATTTGGAAATATCTTAATGCTATTTTCTTCGGATTCCAAATCTGTTACATCTGTAATATTATCTCCAATTTGAAACCAATTTATGTTAAATCCATTGGTGATGGCCTCTAATCGAATGGTATGAATACCTTGTCCCAAAGCTATGTTGGTATTGAACGTTTGCCAGTTTTGCCAACCATTAGTATTTGTGAAATTCTGTGTTAACACATCATTTCCATCTACGATAACTTTGAGAGAAGAAGTTGCAGTAGAAGCAACTCTGAAATATAAGGGATAGCTGTTTGAGGCTGGAACGTTTATTTTATATTCCAACCAATCTCCGCCTTCTATATAACCGACGTTTGCAAACCCTGAGACGTCTTGTGTTTGTTCTAATAGAATTCCGTCCATACTATTATAGTTTTCGGCTTCTATTCTTGCGGGTATATCTACAATATTATTGACATCATGAACAGGCATTTGTGTATAGATTTCTCCGAGGGCAGTCAATTCGCCATTATTTCCCAAAATATCAATATGTGGATAGGTATTAATTCCAGCACCTCGCCCTATAAACCATGAATATTTATATACGGAGGTATCTGATTCAAATAAATCGACTGCTCCAATCATGAAATTTATTTGATCAGACAAATTATTGATAGTCCCATTTTGTTCCCATCCAGCAAACTCGGTAACCCAAATTGGTTTGCCGTAGGACTTATACTGATTAAGATACCAACTCAAAGCTCCGATATTATTCATGTAAGAATGAAAAGAGATGTAATCTACTCGACATCCTTGACAAGCTGCGAAGAAGTCATCCAAATAATCAAAAGGACTGTTGTAAGTTGTTCCATTTTCAGATACACAATTTCCACAATAATTAACCGCAGGTCCAACTATTTCTAAATTAAAAGAATCTGCAATTGCTTCAAGTGTTGGCCATAATGCTGCGACTTGCGAAGGCGTCATATTGGCTTGATCTGTGAAATTTGGTTCATTAAAAGCAAGAAGATACTTGGTTTGAGGATTATTAGTAAGGAAGGTCGTTAATTTATTGGTATCAAAATTACCATTCCAAGTCATAGGCACAAATTCCATATTATAATTGGTAAATACATTTGCAACAGAAGCCTCGGGTGCTTCAGACCAGTTGTACCACCATGAAACCGAAGGAGTAAGTACTTGTAAATCTTGAGGGGAGTGGTAACCGTACGCTAAACCTCTTTTGTTTTGACTGAACGAACTAATAACTATAGAAATTAATAATAAGCCTGTTAGAATTAGTCTCATAAAAAGTTGGATTAAAAATTAGCTAAAATAAATTCGGTACAAATCTAAGGTTACTCTATCTCATCTTTATTATAATAATGTGTCTATGAATTATAAAAAAAGGAAGGACTATAATGATTGCCTAAATTGTTTAGGCGTTAACTTAGTTTGGCGTTTAAAGTAATTATGGAAATTAGAAATTTCTCTAAAACCAGCTTCAAAAGCGATTTCTTTAATTGACAAATCTGTGTTGATCAAAAGACGTTTTATCTGTTTTGTACATATTTCATCAATAAATCTCTTAGCTGATTTGTTTACTATAGCATTAGTAATAACATTTAACATTTTAGTGCTAATTCCTAATTTTTCGGTGTAATAGCTTACCTTATTGCATTTAAACACATCACTTTCTACCAAATTTTGAAAGCTAACAAATTCATTGAGATATTTTTTGCTATTTAGTGATTGTCCATTTTTTGATTTTATTCGGTACAATTTAGTAATTAGGATATGTAATTCACTCCGTATAATTTCCAAAGAATGAACATCGTTTTCATCTAAATATTCTTCTTCAATTCGATTAATCAAATTCAGTATTTTTTCAAATTCTATTTTGGATAATTGAGTCTTGGGGTTGCATATATTGTAGTTAAATATTTGTAATGACTTTAAGGACTGTAAGGAGTCAAGGTAACTTACTAAAAAATCATTGGTGAAAAGTAATAATTTCCCTTTTGCATTGCGGTTCTCATAGAATTTATGGATCTGGTCTTTTCTAATAGTGAATACAGTACCTTTTTTATAACTAAAATCTTCAAAGTCAATACTATAGTTTTCCCGTACCCTTTTCTACAAAGAATATAGCGAAGAATTTTATTAGGTGATGTTGATAAATAAATTTACTTTCATGTTGATTTATCAGAAACTTCTCTAGTTTCAATAAATCAAATTTCGCATTTCTACTTTTGCGATTATTAAAATTTATGTGTTGTACTTTTTTCATCTTAATAACATGCAACGTCTACAACAGCAATACCGATAGCTATTGGTAGTAAAGGTATTTATGCCGAACTGGAAGATACTGCTATTATTGGACGATGTCTTTTTATTTTTCTATCTGAGTGTTTCATACTTCCAACTGTCAACAGTCTTCAATTTACTGCTAAAGTTTATTCCTATTAATATTTTATCTCTATCATCAGAATAGTATTTTTCTGCATAGCCTTTATTTTTTATTTGGTCTAAAGCAACTTGTCCACTTTCATCAAGTTTAAACTCAATTACATAAATATAATTCATTGTTTTTACTACTGCATCTAACCGTCCATCATTCGTATTTATTTCACTTTCAATATATTCACCTAGATAATAAAACACTAAATAAACTAGACTATGATAATAAAACTCTCCCTTAGCTATAAATATATGATTCGGGATATTTTTAAATATACTTTTTACTAGTCTTATCAAATGTT
>CAYLSF010001020.1:0-3192 GCA_964385675.1 uncultured Saprospiraceae bacterium | reverse complement strand
ATTGAAAATGGATTAGAAGTTAATTATCGCATATTTCACCAATCTAAATCTACTCAATTATTTGTACAAACTTATACGCCTAGCTATCAACTTTCTATAAAAGTATTTCCTGATTTTAAATCAAGAGAAGTACGTTTTGAAACGATAAAAGTGATTAAAAAACCTTCTTATGTTATTGAATTGATTGATTTGCCTATAATACGTTCTACCTATGCTTTATGGATTGAGGTTACAGATTTACAGGATAATTCAACTTTTTCGGATATAGTAGCAGTAAATAGACTTTTTACGAATAACCAAACAATTTTAGTTAAGGATGAAACCAATCAACCTTTAATGACTCATCAAGTTAAACAAAATCAAGCCATTCAATTCATCCCTTTTGATGATAGTAAAGTAACGTTTTATATTAAATATTTTGAAAATAACTTCAAACCTGCAACACCTCCCTTTGCTAGAGAAAGTTTCATATTTAATCTAAGAAGGAAACCAACTCAAATCCATAAGGTAAGAAAAGGAAATTGGTTTACGATTCCAAAACAGGGGATATATCTAGTTCAAACAGATTCTATTTCAAAACAAGGTTTTTTTCTAACTTGTTTTAATGAAGATTTTCCAAAAGTTAGTCGATTGAGAGAGGTAGCAAAGAGTTTGAGGTATATTACAAAACGAGAAGAATATAAAAACTTAACGAATCCTAATGTAGATATAAAGCTAGAATTAGATAAATTTTGGCTGAGTAGAGCAGGAAATAAAGATAAAGCTAGACTGTTGATACAACAATTTTATAGGAGAATAGAATATGCAAACACCTATTTTTCAACCTATAAAGAAGGTTGGAAAACAGATAGAGGTATTATTTATACTATTTTTGGAAAACCAACCACAATTCAAAAATCGAATGACGCTGAATATTGGTACTATAGAAGAACCTCCTATCGGGATACGATTAATTTTTACTTTGACAAAGAAAATGAGCAAATGATTCTGAGACGTTCACCTATTTTAGAATTGTCGTGGCGAGCAGAAATTTATGAATGGCGACGAGGACGTATTTGGTAAATAAAGTATAAACAATAGCAAACGCCAATCTTGAAATCAAGATTGGCGTTTATTCTATATAACAGTACTAATTTCTAACTACATAGAGGTAGGAAAAGAAGCACTACTATATTGTGAAAACTTCTCAGTTGCTTCACAAGGTGTCTTATATGACTTTGCAAAATCTCTTAAAAATGCCGATAAGTACTTAGTCTTTACATTTTTAGAATCAGGCTTTAAGTGATACCCTATATGTGCAATCGAGCCATCCTTATCCCAAAATACTTTTAACCAAAGCTTTATTCCTTTTATATCAAACCCCATACCTGTTGCGTGGCTTTCCATTGCTTTTAGCATATCCTGCCATTTAGTGTAAGCTTGATTCATATCATCGTTGCAAACTTCCAATAGAAGTTTTTGATATTTCATACTTAAATTCTCAAAAGTTTCAGGTTGTTCCCCAATTAAGAATACCTTAGGTTGTTTAGTTATTGTATAACTATCTGCTTTTTGTGCGGTTGTGCCGAAAGTGGTAAAAATCAACAACAAACCTAATCCTATTTTCTGTATACCCTTCATAGTGCATCCGTTTTATAATTTTCTAGAAATAAGGTTTTAACTTTTAAATTTAGGTCTGTTTTCAGCTTTGCTTGACGGTAACGGTTAATGGTACTTTTTGTTTCAATCGTAATTTAATGTAATAGTAATATTTTAAACTGACTTTTAAAGTAATTTAGTTTACTTTTTATTAATATAATGTAATTAACTTGACGATTTTGTGACTTTATTTTTTAATAAATGTTTTTCAAATAAAAACTTAAACCAATTTTTATTCTTTTAAAGACACATTTATTTACATAAAATATTGTGCCATAATAACCCTTAGAGTTAACAAATAGTTTAAATTCCAACATAATTTAGAGAAATTTTATAATTCGACACAAGAATTATTGTTAAAATCAAAATAACTAAAATTTATATATGCTAATCAAATTAGCTTTAAATATTCGTTCACAGAAGTAGTGATTCTTAAATTTAGTGACAAAAAAATATAGATTACCTTTTTTAGTCTGCTTCTAATACCTGTCTTTATTAATCAGATACTTGTTATCAATAAATTTATCTAGAAATGTAATTAAACTATCGACTATGCTTAGCCTCTCCAACGAATATTTTAATTTTAACCCCCTAATCTGTATCTAATTATAAAGGAACAAATTTTGGACCATTACTAAACAGTAGATAACTCTACATCTAATTAATGATAGCTACTCAGTAGTCAGATTTTTTGATACCTACCTATGGACAAAAGCAAGGCAGGCAGGGTTATCCAGATTAACATTCATCCTTTAAAGGCTTCTAACCTAAAGGCACAGCTATGTAATGTAGTATAACTATTATAGCTATATTTTCTACTTTATACATTTTGTAAAAATTACATTATCACCATTCCATAAATCACTTTCAGGCAAAATATTTTCGTGAAACTCAATACTGCTGAAATGCTGCTTTTTCAATATTTCGGATATATCATTTTGAGAAAAGAAGTGCGTCCAAAAACGATAAGTATCAACTCCTATACCATCTTCAATTATTATATGTTGAAATAGGATGACTTTTTCCTTTTCATATAGAAATGATTCTGATAATGCTAAATAAGGTGTTGATTTCCAAAACCCTGCATCACTCACTTCCCAAGTTTTAGGGAATAGTTTTTCTTTTAAATCCTCATCTTTCAAAACATCGAAGATAAAAACGCCCCCTTTCTTTAAAGCGGTAAAAATCTTTTCTAATAGACTTTCTCTTTCTGTTGGTGTCAAGACACCAAAATCGGTATAAATGAGAACGATTAAATCATATTGTTCTTTTCCTAACTCAATATCCAAGTAACTTCCATTTTGATACTTAATATCCAGTCCTTTCTCATGTGCGGATTTGACGGCATAATGGATTGAACTCTCAGAAATATCTATGCCCGTTACCTCATGTCCGCTTTTTGCAAAACGCTCGGTGTATAAACCAGGACCACAACCCAAATCTAAAATGTTTAAGGTGTTGCTTGAAGTATGACTTTCTAAAATCCATTCCATTGTTTTTTCAATAGTAGATTCTTTACGACTACCAACATCAATGTTAGGATTTAGGTGGATT
>CAYLSF010001019.1:0-3195 GCA_964385675.1 uncultured Saprospiraceae bacterium | reverse complement strand
AGTGGGTTTTGTCTATTCCTCATTTTGAAGGAAAGCGAGAAGATTGTAATGAAGGACACCTTGAGCAAATTCAAGCCAAATGGGTGTATGAATGGAGAGATAATCAGTAAATGATAATTTTGAATGGTAAATTTTGAATTTTGAATGGAATACATTCAAAATTGACACATTCAATTCCGATAGCTATCGGAATAAAATTAATATTGTGGTTTTATCTAAATTTAAAGAGATAACGACACTCATTTTTGATGTAGATGGTGTGCTGACAAATAGTGGGGTGTTGGTGTTAGAGAATGGTCAGTTACTCCGCACAATGAGTATTCGAGACGGTTATGCTTTGAAAAAGGCAGTAGAGTCAGGTTTTAATGTGGTTATCATAACAGGAGGGAAATCCGAAGGTGTTGTCAAACGATTGCAGCGATTGGGGATAGTTGATATTTATTATGGAATTTCTAATAAGTTAGAGGTTTTAGAGGATTATATGTATAATTATGAGCTAAAGCCAGAGCAAGTTTTGTACATGGGGGACGATATTCCCGATTTAGCTTGTATGCAAAAAGTAGGTTTACCTGTCTGTCCTGTAGATGCTGCTCCTGAAATTAAAGCCATTGCTCAATATATATCTCCTGTAGAGGGTGGAAAAGGTTGTGCAAGAGATGTGATAGAAAAGGTGTTGAAGTTGAATGGGAAGTGGACATGACGGTTGACGGTCGTTCCGCTTCGCTGCACTTGACGGTAAACGGTAAACGGGTCAATTACTTCACAACTTAGATAATAAATATTTACCGTAAAAGCAACGAAGTTGCTGACCGTTCACCGTCAAGCGAAGCGACCGTCAACCGTTCACCAAATTCAAAAAAAATGCGATACGAAAGAAAATATAAGATTGATAATTTGAATCATAGGGTAGTCGAACAATCCTTGAGGGTTCATCCTGCGGGGTTGCGAAAAATTTATCCGGATAGGACTATCAATAATATTTACTTTGATACCGTACATTTGAAAAATTACCATGATAATGTGGAAGGTGTAAGCTTACGTCAAAAAGTTCGTATTCGATGGTATGGAGAAAATACGACAAATATTAAGACCCCAAATTTAGAGATTAAGCACCGCCATAATGAGGTAGGACGAAAAGATATAATTCCTGTTCCGAATTTTGAGTTATATCAATTGAAAACTATTACGAAAATTACAAATGACTTATTGCCTCAAATTACCCGCTTAATGCCTGTCCTTGTTAATGCGTATAGACGCTCTTATTACGGTACAAGTGATGGAAAATATCGCTTAACGATTGATAGAGATTTACAGTATTTTTCATTAATTAATACCAATCGATTCACTCGATTTAATATAAAAGAAGATGCGGTTGTGCTAGAAATTAAGTACGATCAAGAATATGATAACCTCACAGATAGAATTACACAATTCTTGCCTTTCCGACAAACTAAAAGCTCAAAATACGTTACGGGAGTGCAGATGACCTTTTAGGACGGTTGACGGTCAAATAATTTGATATTACGACTTCCCAATTTCTATCCAAACTTTTTCCATTAAATCATGGGTTAGACGCTCTACATAATAGCTGCCGTGAGCGGGGTCAACTACCTTTTGTAAATGACTTTCATGCTTCAATAAATGCTGAACATTTCGAGCAATTCTATAAGAAAAAGCATCTGCTTTTTGCGTTAGTGCATCTGACGGTGTAACGGTTAGATAATCTATTCCCGCAATGACCGCAGATAGGGCTTGAGTTGTTGCCCGAATCATATTATAGTTTTGATCTTCGGTGTAATCCTCTTTTGCTGTTGCGACATGAATTTGAGGTAATAGGGTAGGAGTGCCGTCAAAGGCTTTGGATAAGTTTGCCCATAAGACCTTTAACGCTCGAATTTTAGCAATAGCGACAAAGAAACTTGTACCAACCGAAATATCAAGACAAAGGTGTTGGTTAATCATATCTGTTGAAATGCTAATATCAAGTATATCTTTTCCTCCGTTAATAATTTCTGTTAATTCTTGGATGGTGTTTGATGTATTTGAGTAGCCAGAAAATTTAAAAGCAAGTCTAAATTGTTGTAATTGATGGTGGTGTAAATAATCGAAAATTTGAACATACTTTTCCGCTTTTAGTGAAGCTGGAATATGAAAAACAGCCCGAATTTCAGATGTGTTTTTTTGTCGACTTTCGAGTAGCGTTACAAACGTTTTTATTAAATCAATTGGATTACTATTTAATTGAAAATGAGTCGTAATGTATTCAAATTCAATATCTTTTGTCAGAATGTTTAAATCTTCTAAGGTGATAGAAGATTTGACTTTAAAACAAGGGGCTTCTACGCCTGCCATCAAGGCAACTAGAATTTGCTGATTTGCTTGTTTCGCATCCGTTACTTCAATTGATTCGCTGATTTGCCAATTATTGTCTAACTGATTTGCTGTAAAAATGTTAGTTGAATTATCTTTTCGATTAAAAGGGGAAATTGTCCAATTGTCTTGAATCTCCCAATCTAAGGAGGTTAAGGGTTTACCTTTTAACTCTTTTGCTATCTTCGCTAACCAATCTTCTTTACTCGATGCTTCAAAAGCTTGAAATAATTGATCTGACATATTGAAATTCGACTTTCGGCAATCGACAATCGAATAAATCATCACTTTCGATGGTCGATGTTGTGTTGTTTAATGTGAATTGAATCCTAAAATTACTTCAAAAAAGATGGTTATTTAAGACGATGGAAAAAAATCTTCTGATTTTACAACTAAAGTTATTAATGAGAGCCTCTTCCTCTTAGATAACCTCAAAGAATACAATGGATATTCAAGTTATAAATAAGGCTTCTAAGTCTAGTACGTTGTATATCAAACCAAGACTATGTTGATTGTGTTTTAACCCGAAAGGGGCAATAAAAGTCCAAAAAATCATTTTTGAAGTCTTTGTGGCTTTCTTGAAAATTTGTTGTTTTTCTTGTAATGCTTGGGCATAAGATTTTGACAGTACAAATTCTTCTTGATAGAACTTAATTTCAAATAAATTAATCACTTGATCTTTTCTATCCAATACTAAATCAATTTGAGTGCCTTTAGCTGTATCCGTACCCTTTTTGTAAAAAGAAGAAGATATTGCATATACACCTCCTATACTCAATGATTTTTTTATTTGAGACAAGTGTTTGATACATATACCTTCAAAGG